>CALGIK010000032.1 GCA_937915515.1 uncultured Clostridia bacterium | reverse complement strand
ACGGCGGAAAAATGTATTAAATGCGGAGAATGTATTAAACGCTGCCCATACGAATTAAATATAATTAAAAAACTTGAAAGCGTAGCAAAGGATTTTGACAAATACTTAACTAAATTGAAATAACAATTTACGCAAAATTAACATGTTTTTTGTGTTATTAATTTTCAGTTGTTTTCAATCATAACTTTTGCTGTCGGTAAAAGAATCATATTTTAATAAGGTATGAGTTTTACTTAATACAATCATTATCAGCGGTATTGAAGTTATCTGCAATACTAACCCCGGCCAACAACCTATTATTACTGCGGTTAAAAAAACGTTTAAGCTGTATATTCCTCCTTGAGCAAAAACAATAAGCCACATTAATATGCCGTAAAGGATACGTCCGCCAGCCATTGCTATTATAAGCGAAAAAACCACAGCGGTTTTCTTAAAAAAATCTTTTTTTTTGTTTTTAAAAAAACGGTAAAACAGTCCTATTAAGAGTCCGTATGCAGCAAGCTCGATACTCATAACTACTGCGTTAGGGAAAAGGGGCGGCATACTAAAAATAAAACTGCTTATAAACGGAGTGGCAAATCCCACCAATGCTCCTAAAAAGCCGCCGCACATAAGACCGCATAGCAGCACCGGCAGGTGCATAGGACTAAAGGCTGTCCCCAAACCCAAAGCATGAAAAAGCTGCGGAAAAATCACGCCTAACGACAAAAACAAGGCTGTTGTCGTAATGGTTAATGCTTTATTCTTGTATAAACGTATATTCATGTTGACCTCATAAAAAAGGATAGCATAATACTGCATATAAAAAAATCCGTTGATAAGCTTTAAAACAAATACTTATCAAAAAATGAAATTTTTATTAAGTTTTCGCTTTTAGAAAATGTTTTAACGCTAATAATATTTTTAACATATAATGCAGCGTGAAAATCAGGCAATACTACTTAATTAATATAACAATGCACAATAGGTATATGCTTAATATACTGGACAAATGTCGCGCTATTTATTAAAATAAAAAAACTATGAACAAAAAGATAAAGCAAAAGCAGATTCAGCTAGAGATAAAGCAAATTAAGCAGCCAAAAAAACTTAAGAATTTTTGGCAAAACATTATTATTGTATTCATAAACGTTGCTGTTATTGCGACTATATTATTAATGGAAGTTTACGGCAAGGAAAATGAGATTTTAGATAAAGAAATTTTTAAAACTTTAAGGGTAAATTTTAGATTTTTGATATATGCCGCATTATGCGGTTTAGGTATTATCCTTTTTGAGAGCATTAAATATACCTTTATGATTTTTGCTACAACTAAAAGAATCCGACCTATTACGGGAGTAAAAACTGCAATAATAGGTAAATATTACGATTTTATCACTCCCTTAGGAAGCGGAGGTCAGCCTTTTCAGATGGTGTATTTGGCAAAAGACAAACGTATGCCCTCAGGGATATCAACAAGTATACCTTTGGTAGGCTTGATACTTTTTCAGTGTGCATTTTTTGTTTTTGCCGTTGCTTCTTTTATTGTATTCGACAACATAGATACCGGCGGTTGGACCGTTTCTCTCACCATTCGTATATTAGCTATAATCGGCGCAATATTAAACTTGTTGTTTCCTGCTTTGATTTTGGTTTCGATGAAATATCCAAACAAAACAAAAAAAATAGTGGCGTGGTTTGTTAATATAGGGCATAAGTTGCATTTAATAAAAAATTTTGAAAAAACCAACGCAAAAATTAACGATTCGGTAGACGAATATTGCGGCAGCATGAAACTTTTAAGCGGTGACTGGCCGGTTTTAATTTTAGGTTTTGTTTGCGGTCTTGGACAAACTTTAAGCAGTTGTCTTATAAGCTATTTTGTAGTAAGAGCTTTTGGCGAGGTAATCAATCCGATAGTTATGGTCTGTCTTACTATGTTTGCTTGGTCGGCGGTGGCTTTTGTCCCAACGCCGGGCAACAGCGGCGCAGCGGAAGCAGGCTTTTATGCGGTATTCAGCACACTGTCTTCTCCTTTTTGGGCTACGATGTTGTGGCGGTTTTTCGGTTATTATATGATACTAATTATAGGTCTTCTTGTAATAATAGGTACTCCGATTAAACGCAACATAGAAAACAAAAAGAAGTTAATCAAACAACAAAAAGAAATGCTTAATCATGAAAATAATGCAAATAAGATAAAAGAAGATAATGTCGAGCAAATAGCTATTGATTAAATAGGTAAGGAGAAAAATGAAGGTACTAGAAAGATTTATACAATATGTTAAAATGGATACAACTTCTAAGGAGGATTGTCACAATATACCGAGCACTCCTTATCAATTTGAGCTGGCAAACGTATTAGCCGGTCAACTTAAAGAAATAGGTGCTGAGGATGTTAAGGTAGACGCCAACTCCTATGTTTACGCCACAATACCGTCAAATTTAGAAAAACCCACTAAGGTTATCGGTTTTATTGCGCATTTAGATACGGCGCCTGTTGTATCGGGCAAAGACGTTAAACCTATCCTGCATAAAAATTATGACGGCGCTGATATTGTTTTGCCTTCGGGTATAACTATAAGTCCAAACGAATCTGATGCATTAAAAAACTATATCGGTATGGATATTGTTACAAGCGACGGCACCACACTTTTAGGCGCTGACGATAAAGCCGGCATAGCGGAAATAATGGCTATGGCAGAGTACTTGTTGACACATAAAGATGTTAAACACGGTACAATAAAAATCGCCTTTACTCCCGATGAGGAAGTAGGAAATGGAGCAAGCCTTTTTGATGTTTCGGGTTTTGGCGCGGATTTTGCCTTTACCGTTGACGGAGGAGCAGTCGGCGAGATAGAATACGAAAATTTTAATGCCGCATCGGCTTATGTTAAAATAAAGGGTATAAGCATTCATCCCGGAGACGCAAAAGGTAAAATGAAAAATGCCGCCGAGATAATGACGGAGTACGTCAGCCTGCTGCCTCAAAAACAAAAGCCTCAGTATACCGAAGGCTATGAGGGTTTTATCCACCTTACAAATATAAAGGGCGATGTAAACTCCGCTCAAGCACATTTTATAATCAGAGACCATGACGAAAAGCTGTTTAGGGATAAAAAAACAGTTATGCTTGAAACAGCTTCAAAAATTAATGACATATACGGCAAAAACACAGTAGAAGTTGACTTAAAAGACAGCTACAAAAATATGGCGGAGCAAATAAAGCCGCATATGAATCTGCTTAAAATGGCGGCAGAAGTATTTAAAGAAGAAGGAATAACGCCAAAATTTGTGCCTATACGCGGTGGGACTGACGGAGCAAGGCTTTCGTTTATGGGACTGCCCTGTCCAAATTTGTGTACTGGAGGACATAATTATCACAGCGTAGAGGAGTATGTCCCCGTACAAGCTATGGAAAAAATTGCCAAGTGTTTGGTAAAAATTGCAGTTAATTATTTTGACCAATAAGAGTATATTTTTGTATATTTTCCCCTTTGCATAGCAAGGGGGCTTTTTTTATTAACCGTATACGGTAATAAGACGATAAAAATCATATGCTATTAAGTCTTATTATGTAATAAGTAAATTACGTTCAGCGTAAATTGTAATGTTAAGGACAAGTGAGGCGTTATTTTTTATGCTAGCATAAAAGCAAAATAATATTAGTAATTTTTCTTTTAAAGGGTAAATTACGTTTCACGCTATCTGTTAAACAGGCAGTCCACTACAAATATAAAAAATGTGGATAACTTGGTGGATAAGTGTATAACTCCCTTAATTTTGAAGGAAAATGCCTTTTTTGTGCTTTTATACACTCATTTTGTTCAAAGTTACGTTTTTTTTCGGAGGAAAAAGTGTCAAAAATAAAGATTTTATGGCTTTCCTGCATGGTGCTGGGCATCGTTATGGTTTTACAATTTACACTGATTTTTTGGCTTTATCCGTCCCGCACAACGGATCAGACTCAAAATCTTACTGTGGTGCTTGACGCCGGTCACGGCGGGATAGACAACGGAGTAGTCGGCAAAGTTACCGGTGTTAATGAAAGCGATTTAAATTTAAAAATGTGCAGGTTAATAGAAAAACAGTTAAAAAACCGAGGCGTTAAGGTAGAATTAACCCGTAAGGATTACGGCGGATTATACGGTTCGCTCAGCGCAGGTTTTAAGCGGCGTGATATGGAAAAACGGCGCGAAATTATTAAAGCAGTAAAACCCGATTTGGTTATTTCTATTCATATGAACAAATTTCCAATGTCCTATAGAAGCGGACCGCAAGTATTTTATCAAAAAGGCGATGAAGACAGCATTTTATTTGCACAATGTATGCAATCGGCTTTAAACAATTTTACAGGCAATAAGCATGCGTCGCTAGCGGGGGATTATTTTATACTTAAGTGTATTGAAAAACCGTCGATAATAGTAGAATGCGGTTTTTTATCCAATGCCGATGACGAAGCCAAACTGAATAATGAAACTTACCGTCAGCAGCTAAGCGAACATATCGTAAGGGGTATTTTTGTTTATTTATATTCTTTGTGAAGCTTGTTAACTTAATTTTCAGAAGCTTTTAATTTATGTTTAAATAAAAAATCATAATCAAAACACTCCTGTCTCACAGTAGTATAGTATTATAATGATGTAGTTAGGGTAATGTCATAATTACCTTAACTAATTACATTTTTCATAACGCCCTCCTTAATTAAGAAAAAGCGGTGGAACAGCTACCGTTTTTTCTTTTTTATTTTTTTAAACTTCACGATAATTGCATTTGCATTTTTTTTATGATAGAATAATTTTTAAAGGCTATAGGACAGGAGGCTAATATGGATATAGTAAAACAATTATCAGACGAGTTTAATTTAAGTTCCGCTTATGCTCAAAATATCATCAGCTTAGTTGACGAAGGCAACACGATACCTTTTATTGCACGCTACCGTAAAGAAATGCACGGCAACTGTGACGATCAAGTATTAAGGAGTTTTGCCGATAGATTGGAATACTTGCGCAACCTCGAAAAACGCAAAACCGAAGTTGCCGATAATATTACGGCACAGAACAAAATGACGGACGAAATAGTTATTGCTCTCTTTAAAGCGCAAACGCTTACGGAAGTTGAAGATATCTATCGCCCCTTTAAGCAAAAAAAGAAAACGCGAGCTTCTGTTGCTAAGGAAAGAGGCTTAGAGCCGCTAGCAAATCTTATTTTTGAGCAGGAGACAAAAGAAGATATACTTTTAGCGGCAAAGCAGTTTGTTGATGAACAAAAAGGAGTAGCAAACGAAGAGGAAGCTATAAACGGCGCATGCGACATAATAGCGGAAATAATCAGCGACGATGCCGAAATGCGAAAGGTTTTACGTGAATATTTGACAAACGAGGGCGAAATAGTAACGACGCTTAATAAAGACAAGCCTGAAGCAAAAACATACGATATGTATGCCGATTACCATGAAAAAATAAATAAAATACCCAGCCACAGGGTTTTGGCTATTAACAGAGGCGAAAAGGAAGATTGTTTAAAGGTTGTAATCGAAGCGGATATAGACACAGCTTTGATTAAATTACAAGCACGTTTTGTTAAAAAAGAGAGCACAACAAAAGAATTGATGCTTAAAACAATAAAAGACGCTTACGACAGATTGATATTTCCGTCACTTAGCCGCGAAGCAAGGAGCAATTTGACTGAAATGGCACAGGAGCAGGCTATCAAAATGTTTAAGGTAAACTTAAAACCGCTTCTTATGCAGCCGCCGCTTAAAAATAAAACTATCCTTGCCGTTGACCCCGCTTACCGTACGGGATGCAAAATAGCTGTGATTGACAAAAACGGAAATGTATTGGATACTGCGGTAGTGTATCCTACCCCGCCTCAATGTAAAACGGAGGAAGCTAATGCCGTGCTTACCGCTTTGATAAAAAAATACGGTGTAGACGTAATAAGTATAGGCAACGGGACAGCAAGCAAGGAAGCGGAAATTTTTGTTTCTGATTTAATAAAAACCTTAGATCGCAAGGTAAGTTATGCTGTGGTAAACGAGGCGGGCGCAAGCGTTTATTCGGCAAGCAAATTGGGAGCGGAGGAGTTTCCGCAATTTGACGTATCTTTACGCAGTGCAGTGAGTATTGCACGTAGACTCCTTGACCCCCTTGCCGAACTGATAAAAATTGACGTAAAAAGTATAGGCGTTGGACAATATCAGCACGATATGCCTCAAGGCAGACTGACAGAGGTTTTAAGCGGCGTGGTGGAGGATTGCGTAAACAGCGTGGGAGTTGATATAAATACCGCAAGTGTCAGTTTACTTAGCTTTGTATCGGGATTAAATGCAGGTATTGCAAAAAACATTGTGGAATACAGAAAAAATAATCATTTTACCGATAGGAAGCAACTGCTTAAAATTTCTAAGTTAGGCGAGAGAACCTTCACGCAATGCGCAGGATTCTTAAGAATTAACGACGGAGAAGACGTTTTGGATAATACCGCCGTTCACCCCGAAAGTTACGAAGCTGTCAACAAGCTGCTAAACTATTTTAATATGACCAAAGAGGATATAAAAAACGGTAATGTAAAAAATTTGCGCGAAAAAGCGGAAAGCACCGGACTGCAAAAGGTCGCCGACAACATAGGCGTGGGCGTGCCTACATTAAACGATATTATTGAGGAGCTAATTAAGCCGGGCAGAGACGTGCGTGATAATTTGCCGGTGCCTGTTTTAAGAAGTGACTTACTGGACATAAAGGATCTAAAAGAAGGTATGGAACTTGACGGCGTTGTGCGCAACGTTATCGATTTTGGCGTATTTGTCGATATCGGCGTTCATCAGGACGGATTGGTGCATATCAGCGAGATAGCCGAAGGTTATATTACGCATCCTTCTCAAGTTTTGTCCGTCGGCGAAAATGTGCATGTAAAAGTTTTGGGAGTAGATATTCAAAAAAACAAAATCAGCCTAACGATGAAAACTTCTCAGTCACCGTACGGCAAAAAGCAGAAGGAGCAATACGGCAAAAATTTTAACGGCAATCAAAAGCAATTCAATAAAGACAAGCCAGAAAATTTAGATGATGCATTAAAGCGTCTTGCATCAAGATTCGGACTCAAAAAATAAAGTTTGTTATTTTATTGCACCGTTTACAAAGCATTTGATAACTAAGAGGCATAAATGATTACTATAAAACAAGTAAAAAAAGAACAAATAATCAATTTGCGACATGACATTTTGCGTGAGGGGCAGCCTGTCAAAAATGCTGATTTTGAGGGCGAGGATAAAAAAGGTACGATACATTTAGGATATTTTGACGAAAACGAAAAGATAGTCGGTTGCGTTACAATGCTTGTTACCGCACGTACGGATTTAGAGAGTATCCCTCAATACAGGCTTAGAGGGATGGCAGTCGACAAACAGCACCAAAACAAGCTTGTCGGCACTGCCCTTATAAAAATGGCTGAATTTACCGCTTTAAATAATGAGGTAAGCTGTATTTGGCTAAACGCCCGACAAAATGCAGTGGATTTTTATCTTAAGCAAGGGTTTAAGATAAAAGGTCAGCCTTTCGAAATCGAAAGCATCGGCACTCACTTTCAGATGGTTAAATATATAAAGGAACAAGGCTGCAATTGCTGCGGCAATAACTCTCATCCAAATCAAAAATAAACAAAATTTGTAAATAAATTAAGCAGAAAAACCGCTTATGTAGGTATTTAACAAAGCGGTTTTTTTATGTTTTAAAACAAAAAAAGATAATATACAGATGAATGTTAATTAAATGTAAAATGGCGTAATTTAGGTTGACATTGACAAAAAAAGTGTTATTATAGTATTGGTAAA
>CALGIK010000031.1 GCA_937915515.1 uncultured Clostridia bacterium | reverse complement strand
ACGAAAATTGTCAGGCGCTTGCAGGCACAGGCATGGTAATTAACCCCGACGAACTTCTTAACGAATTAAACGATTTGCATATCAAAGGCGTAGATACGTCTAAGTTTTTTATCAGCAAAAAAGCCACTATCTTAATGCCATACCATATTTCCTTGGATAAAGCTTTTGAGCAATCAAAAAGCGGAGTAGGCAGCACCAAACGCGGTATCGCATACGCTTATGCCGACAGGGCACGGCGCATAGCATTAAGGATGGAGGATTTACTTGACCTTAATTATTGCAAGGAGAGATTAGCCGACGTTTTGCCTATGGTTAATAAGGAATTGACTGCTTTTGACAGTCAGACAGTTACATTGGACGAAATTTATCAAAAATGCTGCGAGTGGGCGAACAAACTTAAAAACCGTATTGTGGAACCTATAAGTTTTATTCATAATGCCTTAAAACAAAACAAAAATATCCTTTTTGAAGGTCAGCTTGGCGCAATGAAGGATTTGGACTTAGGCATATATCCCACCGTAACAAGCAGCAATCCCGTAGCAGCGTACGCTTGCGCTTCAGCGGGCGTGCCTATTTTGAGTGTAAACAATATTATAGGTGTGATTAAAGCTTTTAGCAGCGCTGTAGGCAGCGGACCGTTCCCCACCGAGATGGAGGAGGAAGAAGCCGTTGCTTTTAGAGGCACAGGCGAAAAGGTGGATGACGAATTTGGCGCAAGGACAGGCAGGGCAAGACGGTTAGGCTGGCTTGATTTACCTGTTGTTAAATACGGCGCACAAATAAACGGGTATACCGAAATAGCGGTATGTAAAATCGATAAATTGGATACTTTTGATACGATAAAAGTATGCGTAGGCTACAAATTAGACGGGAAGGAAATTGATTATATCCCTACGACCAAAGACATTTATAGAATAGAGCCTGTTTATCGGGAATTTAAGGGTTGGAAATGCGATACGACAAAAATACGCAAAATCAGCGATCTACCCGTTAACGCACAAAAATATCTTAAGCTTATTGAGGATAGTACGGGAGTAAAAGTAAAATATGTGGGCGTAGGACCCAACCGAGACAGTATAGCTAAATAATTACAGGGTTGTTTATGTAACGTAAACAACCTTTTTTTAAAGGAACTATGAACAAAAACGAATTAGAATTCTATTACGGTTTTGAACCTGTTTTTGATGCAAACAGCAAGATACTCATATTAGGCAGTTTTCCCAGTGTAAAAAGCAGACAGATAAATTTTTATTACGGCAATAAACAAAATAGGTTTTGGAATATGCTTTCGGATGTTTTTAATCAGCAGATACCTTCTTCAATTATAGGCAAAAAAGAGTTTTTGTTAAGTAAAAATATTGCTTTATGGGATATTGTAGAAAGATGTACTGTTGAGGGCAGCAGCGACGCTAAAATAACAAATGTTTCTGTTGCAGATATAGTAGGATTATTAAAAAAGACCAAAATAAAAAAAATTTTGTGTAACGGCGCAAAAAGCTATGAATTGTTAAAAAAACATTTTCCGTTAATATTATATATGGCTCAAAAAATGCCTTCAACAAGTCCCGCTAACGTGCGCTCATTTGATTTTAATCAATGGTTAAACGCCTTGTGTTTTCTTCTGTAAATTCATATTAAATTTCATTTGTTATTTTGTCGAAATAATGCTATAATTAAAATCGGAGAGATTTTTGGAGTAATTAAATGAACATAAGCGTTTTTGATGTAATAGGTCCTATAATGATAGGTCCGAGCAGTTCTCACACTGCCGGTGCTGCAAGACTGGCGCGTGTTGCCGCTCAAATTTGCGCAAAGCCTTTTTATAAGGTGGCTTTTGGCTTATCCGGCAGTTTTGCAAAAACAGGCGCGGGGCATGGCACTGACAAAGCTCTTCTTGCGGGGGCAATGGGATTTTTGGAAGACGATGAGCGCATAGTAGAGGCTTATGACATTGCGCATAAAAAAAATCTGCAATACCGTTTTTACGAAATCGATTTAAACGAAAAATACGAAAACAGCTGCAAAATCACCTTTTACCATGCCGACGCCACTAAAAGTATAATTGTTGGAGATCGGAAGAGCACACGTCTGAACTC
>CALGIK010000030.1 GCA_937915515.1 uncultured Clostridia bacterium | reverse complement strand
CACATCGTTTAAGCTGACTTTACCGGTAATTATACCGCCTAATGTTTCTAAAATGAAAGAACCGGCACGACAACAATATGGCACGCTGCGCATTATAGACTGCCCAAAATTGTATTTATATTTGACATAAGTGTTTTTAATACCCCATCCGATGGCCGTACCCGACTGCGTAACTTTGTTGTCGTCAACGTATTCATAATGATATTCGCCTTTTTTTACCGCCAAATTGACTTTTCGATATTCTCCCTGCTCATTTTTCCGTAATACAACCACGTTCATGGCATCGTCGGCTTTAGCGATATAAGCTGGTATGTCCTGTAACAAAAATACCGTATTGCCGTTAATGCTGTAAATTATGTCGTCCTTGCAAAATCCGTATTCTGTGCCGTAAGACGCTTTGTTTACCGAATCTTCAAAAACATTGTCTACCTTTAAAACTGTGTCGCCGAAAGAGCTGAAAGCTATAATTGCAATAAGCACAGCTGATATAAAATTAAAAAGCGCACCAAAACTTAAAACTACAATGCGTTTCCAAGGTTTTTGATTATTGAAAGCTTCGGGGGAGGAGTTACCTGCTTCGTCTTCCCCTTCAAATGCGCAAAAACCGCCTAAGGGAATAGCCCGCAGCGAAAATACCTGACCGTCTTTAGCTTTTTTGCTCAAAATTTTTGGTCCCATGCCTACGGCAAACTCATTAATTTTAAATTTAAGCATTTTACCTGCAATAAAATGCCCAAACTCATGTACGGTTATCATAAAAAGCAAGATAACCAACGCCAAAAGTATTTTTCCAAAATAAGCCAAAAAGCCTGTAAAAGATAATAACATCATTAATTCGCCCCTATACTAGTAACGGTAAACTTCTTTACGTCCGCATCCAGTGCGGCAATATTTGCCACGTCAAAGTTTATGCATAACAACCTATTTTTATAATGGTTGCATATTTTTTTAATATAATAATATATTTGGTCAAAACTGATTTTGCCTTTAATATAAGCGTCCACTAAAACCTCGTCGCACGCCGACAGTACGGTTGGCATAAGCCTGTCTTGCTTGTATGCTTCTACGCATAAATCAATGCCTTCAAAAACCTTATTGTCAACGGAAAAAAACTCAAGTTTACTTAGTTGTGCCAAGTTTAAGGACTCGACAGAATTTACCGCTCTATACGGATAAAACAAAGCATAAGAAATGGGTAAACGCATATCTGCTACGGCAAGCTGAGCTAAGATACTGCCGTCAATAAATTCCACCATAGAGTGAACCGCACTTTGAGGATGAATTACTGTCTCAACTTTTTCTATAGGCATATCAAACAGCCAGGACGCTTCAATCACTTCAAAGCCTTTGTTTATTAGTGTTGCGCTGTCTATTGTTATTTTTTCGCCCATCTTCCATTTTGGATGGTTTAATGCCTGTTGCGGCGTAATGGTTTTTAATTGACTATGTGAGCAGCCAAAAAACGGACCTCCGCTTGCTGTCAAAATAATTTTTTTGACTTGCTTATTTTGTCCATTGATACACTGAAAAACAGCGGAATGCTCGCTGTCTATGGGCAAAAGCAAGCTTTTGGAATTTTTTAATTGTTCCTTAACCAACTGCCCTGCCGTAACCAAAATTTCCTTATTTGCCAAAGCAACGTTTATGCCTTTTTTTATTGCCAGCATGACGGCTTTTAACGCAACAATACCTCTGGTGGCTACCACTACGGTTTCGATACCGTCAAGCGCATCGATTAAACAATCTTCTCCGTAAGTAATTTTATCATCAGAATATTTAGTTTTATCAATCAGACCGATTTTAGGCACGTCAAATTCTTTCTGCTGCGCAAGCAATAATTCTTTATTGCTGTAAGCAACCAAATAAGAAACTTTAAAAATATCGGGATATTTTTTTATAACCTGTAAGGTTTGCACACCGATACTGCCGGTACTGCCTAAAATCGCAATATTTTTCATTTTTAAAAGATAAAGGCAAAAATCAGGGCGATAAAAACGGAATTAAACATTATACCGTC
>CALGIK010000029.1 GCA_937915515.1 uncultured Clostridia bacterium | reverse complement strand
ACAAATATTTCAGAGATAACAGAGAAGGCTGGAATGGCCGTAGGAACTTTTTACAATTACTACCCCTCAAAGGAAAAACTCTTTATGGAAATATATAAGGCGGAAAATGAGGCATTAAAGCTAAGAATGATGAAGGAAATTCATTATGATGGCGAGCCGCTTAACTTTTTAAAAAATATGCTTGCGTTTAACTACAATGGCATCAAGGCAAACCCGATTTTGAGCCAATGGTATAACAAAGATGTATATGATATACTCGAACGTCTTTTTATGGAAGAAGACGGCATGGGCATCAAGGAAATTTATCAGCAGGAAATTATAGCTTTAATTGAAGCGTGGCAGAAAACGGGTAAAATAAGGGGCGACATAAGCGCCGATATGATAACGGCGATGTTTACCGCTATTATAAGCATAGATACACACAAAGAGGAAATTGGGCTGCAATATTTTCCGCAGCTGCAGGAATATCTGACAGAATTTATCTTAAAAGGGCTTTCAAATGAAAAATAATATCGCCTTAGATGCTTTTCACTACGGAATGGGGACTCAAATATCGCACAGGGTTTACGGGAGCAATGCGAAGGAAGCGCTTAATGCCGCGCAAGGTGAAGCTAAAAGGCTCGAAGACCTTTTAAGCCGCTTTATTCCCCAAAGCGACGTGGGGAGAATTAACGCTTCCGCAGGCAAAGTTCAAGAAAAAATCAGTAAGGAAACGTTTTGCGTTGCAAAAAGCGCACTTGAATTTACTAGGTTATCCGATGGGCTTTTTAACGCCGCAATAGGTCCTCTTGTAGATTTATGGGACTATAAGCACTCGACAAAACCGCCTTCGAAAGAAAAAATAGTGCAAGTCCTTTCTCTTATCAATGCGGAAGACTTTGAAATTAATTCTGCTCAAATGACCGCAGGGCTTAAGCGCAAGGGGCAATCGATTGATTTTGGCGGAATTGGAAAAGGCTTTGCAAGCGACCGTTTTATAAAAATCTTTACAGATTACGGCATAACGTCGGCTTTTTCAAATATAGGCGGCAATGTTTCCACGCTCGGGAGCAAACCCGACGGGAAGGCTTGGCGGGTGGGAATAAAACACCCCAGACAGGATGGTTTAATCGGCGCCGTAGCCGTAAACGGAAAAGCCGTCGTTACTTCGGGCGATTATGAGCGGTTCTTTATCGACAACCTCGGCAGGCGGTTTTGCCATATCTTAAATCCGCTGACGGGGTATCCCGCCAGATCGGGACTTATCAGCGCTACGGTTATAGCTGACAGTGCAATGACCGCCGATGCGCTGTCCACCGCTTTGTTTGTAGCAGGTATTGAAAAGGGGCTTGAAATCATTAAAAAATGCGATGATGTTCAGGTAATTTTGATTGACGATATTTTAACAATATATGTATCTAAGGAACTAAATCAAAAATTCGATACTATTACGGATATATCCGTTCGATATATATAAGGAAAATATAAAAGGAGAAATCTTATGAAAAAATTATTAAAACAGAGGGGGAAAAGAAAAATGTGGTGGATCATTCCGGTAACAATTATAGGAGTCTTGGCAATTCTTATTGCAGTGGGAATAGCGGCTACCGCGCCGGGCAGAAAGGAAGGGCTTAACCTGAATATAGGCGTCATAGACTTCAAAAAACTAATGGACGGCGTCTATGTCGGCGAATACAAAGGGACGTTAGACAGCTCCAGAAACGCCAAGGTTGAGGTGACTATACTTAACGGCGAAATTAACGCCATAAAGGTAATCGAAGGGCCGCTCGCTAACGAAAAGCAAAACGCTCAACTGACGAAGGGACAAAGCCTTAACGATTTGTTTGCTAAAGTTGTTGAGGAAAAATCCTTGCAGGTGGATGTTATAAGCGGCGCCACTTTATCATGCAAAGTGCACCTTAAAGCGTTGGAATACGCCTTAACACAAGCGCAGGAAAAGTAGGCTTTTCTTTATTAACATCATACTAATGAAAAAACTCGAATAATCTTATTTGCTGACGGACAACAAATAAAAGCCGACGAGGCGCTAATGCACTTTGGGTAGAGCATATAAAACC
>CALGIK010000028.1 GCA_937915515.1 uncultured Clostridia bacterium | reverse complement strand
CTGCGAAATAGCAGTACACGGTTTAATGGATTTTTGCTTGTATAACGTTTACAATTACTTTATGGATTATAAGCTTTACGGAGTGCGTTTGGGCTCTTATCTGCTTTATAAGCCTATCTATCAATTTTTGTGCAGTAAGCAATGTGACGTCATTGATATAATAAAGAAACACAACGTCTTTGAGCCTTTTACACCTTTTAGCACGCTGGTAGAGTTTTGTAAAGATTATATCGGATACGGTGCAAAAATGGGAGAAGGCTGGCTTATTTGTGCGGAAATAATAGAAATGATAAAAAGCGGGGTTACAAACATTGTTTGCACGCAGCCTTTTGCTTGCTTGCCGAGCCACATTTGCTGCAAAGGCATGTTTAAACCCATTAAAGAGAAATACCCAAACTTGAATATTATTGCCATTGATTATGATGCCGCCGCTTCAAAGATAAATCAAGAAAACAGATTAAAACTTATGCTTGCTAATGCTAAAAATATTGTGAACATTTAAAAATACTTTGCTTGTATACAAAACGAATAAATATTAAAAAAACTGCCAATAAGGCAGTTTTTTTAATACAAAGTTGATTATTGTTATTTATTTATTAACATATTTTTTGCGCATAAGAAAAACCGATAACAAAAAGAATATTATCGTCATCGCCACAACGTAAATTAGCATAACATTAAAGGATAAAGATTGATTGAATACATACAATTGTGCACCGAATTCCTTTTTTAAAAGAGCCGCAACAGTTTTATACATTCCGCCCGCATTTTCTAAAAGCAAAGGCAATGACGATTTCATAAATATACTTCTTAGCAATGAGGTAACATGCGTTCCCGGTATTACGGAAGCAATAGTCTGTATTGCTGAAGGAAACATATTTAAAGGCATATAAGCACCTGTCAAAAAGCCTGCCACAACTCCAAGTATTGCGCTTAAACCGCCGAAAGCAGGTTGTGACTTTATATAAAAGGCAGGTATAATCAATAATAAAGACGAGCACACGCAAGACAAAGCGCTTATGCCAAAAGCAGATAACAAGCCTGATATCGAAGCAGAATAACCTGTCGTTATAAAAATATACAATACGGAAATGCCCAAAAGGATAAATATTACGCTTATTGATATTATCAATACGGCAAACACATAGCTGAGAGTAACTTTAGAGGGACTAATCGGAGAAGCGTGAAAATCTTTGCTTATGTTTTTGCATCTGTCATCCACAACTATAGAATATATACCAAAGGGCAAAGTAATAGATGTTACGCTAATTACGCCCGTTATCATCCAAGTGTCAATAAAAAAATCAAGAGCTTTGTCAGCATAAATCAGTCCCGACGTTGACAAGGCCTGTTTTATTCCCTGAATATTTAGGTTGCGGATAAAGAGTAGATATAAAGCCAAGATAATTACAGCATTAAACATAGAAAAGAAAAATGACATTCTGTCACGAGTGAAAATTCTTATGTTGCGTAAAGTTAATTGTCCTATTTGTTTCATTTAGCTTAGCCCTCCCTGATATTTTTGCCTGTGACGTTTAGAAACACGCTGTCCATATCGCCTTTTATTATCTCAACATTTTTAAGGTCCTTTGCTATTTTATTTAGCAAAGGCAAAAATGACAAACTTTCCTTAGTCTTTATCGTAAAAATACCGTTATTTGTTTCATATTGAATATTGTTTTTATTTAGTTCTTCCGTTATTGCCGTATTTTTTTCTGCATCATCAAAACAATAAAGTTTAATAGTGTCAACACTGTATTTATCTTTTAATTCTGTCGGAGTGCCTGATGCAACAATCTTACCCATGTCGATAATCGCGACATGGTCGGCTAAATCAGTTTCTTCCATATAATGCGTAGTCAAAAACAAAGCCATGCCGGTTTTTTGCCTAATTTCAATCAGCGCTTTCCATACGTTGTTGCGTGTTTGCGGGTCAAGTCCTGTTGTCGGTTCATCTAAAAATAACACTTTAGGCATATTCAGCAATGCTCGGGCGATATCAATTCTGCGTTTTTGCCCGCCGGATAATGTACCGAATTTCCTGTTTAAAAGTGTGTTGATGTCAAAATAATGGTTGATTTCATTAAGCCGTATATTAAAATCATTGTCATAAATATCGTACAGTGATGCGCGGGCTTGCAGATTTTCCCTTACGGTGAGTCTTTCGTCCAAAACGGAATCCTGAAAAACAATGCCTATACTGTTTTGTATTTTATTGTTACTTTTACCTAACTTATAGCCGCAAATCTCTGCTTCGCCGGTGTAGCCGCCCAAAATAGTGCAAAGAATATTTATCGTTGTGCTTTTGCCGGCTCCGTTTGGACCTAAAAACGCAAAAAACTCATTTTCTTTCACTTTAAAAGAAATAGAATCGACAGCTAATATTTGTTTATCATATTGCTTTGATAAATTTGTAACTTTAATAACGTTCTCTGACATTTGCGCCTCCGTATAATTACTTAGGTGATTTTACATCAAGATGACAAATATAGCAACATATTTATTAATATTTATTATTTTCAAACAACATTTTATTTTTAATCAAAAATTCGTTTTCACTATATTTAGTATGCTTTCTACATTTTTATACAGTTTTCAACCTTGCATTTTTAGTAAAATTTTTTTGTAACGAGGCAAAAATGGAAATTTTATATTCATTAGAAAAATCAACGCTGACAATATTTTTGATAGGGGAACTTGACGAGTTTTCCGCTGTCAACGCAAAACAAAAACTGGACCAGATTATTTCGGACAACAAACCTCAAACTATTTTATTTGACTTATCGAGACTTTCGTTTATGGACAGTACCGGCATAGGTGTTTTAATAGGACGCTACAAAACAGCCAAAGCACTTAACGGCAAAGTTTATGTAAAAAACATTTCTCGGTCAATTGATAAAATATTTTTAATGGCGGGATTGTACGATATAATGCCCAAAATCAGCTATAAGGAGCAAAAGAATGAAATACATTAACCAATTTTCTTTGTCTGTGGACGCTAAATCAATTAACGAGGGTTTTGTGCGCAGCGCTGTTGCGGCATTTTGCGTGCAGTTAAACCCTACGATTGAAGAAATAGGAGACATAAAAACTGCCGTCAGCGAAGCTGTTACAAACAGTATTGTACATGGTTATAAGGGTAAAGACGGGCAGATTGTCGTCACGGTGGGACTGTGCGAAGACGGCAAAACCATAGAGATTTCGGTGCAGGATTTCGGTGTCGGCATACCCGATGTGGAACAAGCCATGCAAACATTTTTTACCACTTCGCCTACCGACGAACGCAGCGGTATGGGATTTACTGTTATGGAGGCGTTTACCGACGACCTATTAGTTACCAGCGAGGTTAATAAGGGCACTCTGGTAAAGATGAAAAAACTTTTGGGCGCAAACGGCAACGAAATAGATAATGAGCAACTATGATCACGCCGCAACAATGGAGCTGATAAAAAAAGCGCAAAACGGTGATGAAGAAGCTAAAACATTGCTTTTGACTCAGAATACTCCTCTTATTAAAAGTATAGTAAAACGATATATCGGCAAAAGTATCGAATACAATGATTTAATGCAGATTGCAGGCATGGGATTACTTAAAGCCGTATCTAATTTTTCGCTTGATTACGAAGTTCGATTCAGCACTTATGCCGTTCCTATGATAGTGGGTGAAATAAAGCGTTTTATTCGCGATGACGGTTATATTAAGGTCAGCCGCAGCATAAAAACATTGTCAATGAAAATTTCCCGCTTCATCGATGAGTACAAACACGAAAAGCAAACAGAACCTTCTTTAGAAGAAATTGCCGAAAAATTTGAGTGCGATAAGAGTGAAGTGGTTTTTGTAATGGACAGCGCAAAAATGCCGCTGTCGTTATATGATAAAGCAGATAACACCGATGATAAAAGTCAATGTCTTATGGATAAAATCCCTTCGGACAATAAAGAAGAGGATGTTATTGATAAGGTAATATTAAAATCCGTAATAAAAGAATTGTCAACAAAGGAAAAGAAAATTATTATTCTTCGGTATTTCCGTGATTTTACGCAAGGAGATATCGCAAAACTGTTAGGCGTATCGCAGGTACACGTTTCACGGTTAGAGAACAAGATACTGCAAAAGATTCGGCAAAATTTTGAGGATAAATGATAAAAGAAAATATTTTGCGCCAAGACTGAAGGTTTTGGCGTTTATTTTTTTGTTTTTTGGCAAAATTTTGTACGGAGCGATATTATGAAAAGACCCACTCAAAAAGAAATAATCAGAAACACAACGGACAGAGAAACACTTGTCGGCAACTTGGATGTTAAAACGGAGAAGAAATGAAATCGGACAGAAAAAAAACATCGGAAATAGGTAAGGTAGAAAAAGCCTTAAATTTAAAACCTGAAGAGAATTTGGAGGTTTTTTCTAAGGAAAAACAAGAGGAATTTGCAGCAAAAAAAGAAAAACATAAACATGTGGCACAGAAATTTGAATGCATAGACAAAAGCAATTATAAGGAATATGTTTATAATAAATCGCCTAAATCAAGTCACTTCAAAAATATGTTTTGGGCGTTTTTGATAGGCGGCTTAATATGCGTAATAGGTCAGGCGCTTATTGAATTGTTTGTTTATTTAAATATGCCTAAAGACGAGGCTTCTGTTTTGGCTTCGTCCGTTTTGGTTGCGCTTGCTGCAATTTTTACAGGTTTTGGTATATATGATTTGTTGGGGCGTTTTGCAGGAGCTGGCAGCACAGTGCCGATAACAGGATTTTCGAATGCAATTGTTGCGCCTGCTTTAGAATTCCGTTGTGAAGGTATGATTTACGGATTGGGAGCTAAAATGTTTTTGGTCGCCGGTCCGGTCATTGTTAACGGCGTTGCGATAAGCGTTTTGATAGCGTTGCTTACGTTGCTTTTTACAGGAGGAGGTTAAACCATGACGCAAAACGTAGAAAATAATATTCAAAAACGTACTATTTATTTTGATAACGCTTATTTTTCTGAAGGGTTCAGTATTGTCGGACCAAAAGAGCTTAAAGGAAAATTAGGCGACCATTTTGATTTTGCGCTCATTAACGATAAATATGACCAAAAAACGTTTGAAAAAGCCGAACGCAAAATGTTTGAAACCGCATTAGACGGATTAATGGCAAAATCAAAGGTATTACCTATCGAAGTTGATGCTATTTTTGGCGGTGATTTATTGGATCAAATTATTTCGACATCTTTTAGTGCAAGAAAATCATCGGCTTCATTTTTTGGAATGTATACGGCTTGCGCAACTTACGCTCAAAGTTTGATTATGGGTGCCGCTTTAGTCGACAGTTATTACAACAATGTGATATGCATCAGCGGCAGTCATTTTTCGTCCGCCGAAAGACAATACAGGTTTCCCTTAGAATTAGGTGTATTAAGGTCGCCTATGACTCAATGGACTTGTACGGGAGTGGGAGCAACTCTTTTGACAAAGAATGCTCATACTCAAGATACGCCCAAAATTACGGCAGCTACACCGGGAAGGGTGATTGATTA
>CALGIK010000027.1 GCA_937915515.1 uncultured Clostridia bacterium | reverse complement strand
CTTGTTCGGTAATCATAGCACCGCCAAAGAGCCCGGGCAACGTTCCCGCAAGTATTGTAACCAAAGGAATCATGGTGTTTTTGAAAGCATGCTTATAAATTACCGTTTTTTCGGACAGACCTTTTGCGCGCGCCGTACGGATATAATCGGCGTTTAAAACTTCAAGCGTATTTGTACGCGTATATCGCATCAGTCCGCCTATACTCAGTATTACTAATACTGTTATTGGCAAAAAGGCATGATATGCGTGATCCCAGAATATTAACCAACCGCTTGAATCTACAGGCAATGTTGGCGTAGA
The DNA here is from genome assembly GCA_937915515.1 of uncultured Clostridia bacterium. Classification (GTDB taxonomy): domain Bacteria; phylum Bacillota; class Clostridia; order Christensenellales; family CAG-314; genus SFEB01. The sequence goes on along the minus strand of CALGIK010000027.1, from coordinate 5,003 downwards.
CCATCCGTCCACCGGGAACAAACCTAAGCCTTTTGCAAAAACGGCAATAAGCAGTTTACCTAAGAAGAATGAAGGCAATGCAATACCCATCATAGCCAGTACCGTAACGGTATAATCCATAGCGCTGTATTGACGTGTGGCAGATATTATTCCTAAAGGTATAGATATTACAAACTGTAGTAAAAGAGCAATAAGAGATATCGAGAAGGATATCCACATGTCTTTTTTGATAACGTCGCCAACAGGCTGGCTGTACAAGAAAGATTCGCCTAAATCGCCTTTGAGGAAATTACCTAACCAGGTAAAATATCCTTGAATTATGCAACCTAGTCTTTCTAAACCGCTTAAAGCGCCGTAACTCATTTTTGTTGTTGTATATTGCGCGCCTGTGACTGTACCGTTAATTTCTTCAATAAATACCAAAGTTTGCTTGCCGGCATTATAAACATATCTTCCTTCAGATCTAACATTTGGACGATTGGTTGAAGCACGGGTATATGTTTCATCATAACCGGGAATCTGTTTTTGTTGAGCAGGTTTATTTGTGCCGTAACTAGGTATTTCCTCACCGACTTGTTTAACCTGTGAGCCTTCTAAATAGTATACGTATCCATCACCCAAAAGCAATTCATTATCGCCAAGCTTAGAAAGGTATACCTTAAATATTCTATTTCCTGCATCTTTTGTTAGTAAATAAGCGCCGCTTTCGTCAGCGTAAATTTCAAATTCTTGGGCGTTTTTATACACCATAAAATACTCTAAAACTTGATATTTAGAGCCTTCTGTTAGTTTTAAGGATATCATATTATTTTTATATTCACCTTTAAACCAACTGTTATCGATATCATTATCCGTTAATCGTTGTTGTCTATTATACCATTCTGTATAGTCTAAACCCTGAATAAATTTAGATTTACCAAAGACTTCTTTAGCTTCGTTATTGAAATACAGATTAATTCTCGCATCGGGAATAAACAACCCGTATAACTCTTTCATCCTTTTAACGTCTTCGGACTTTACCGTCCCTTGCTGCAATTGCGATGCAAACTTTGTGTCTATGTAGTTAGTAGGCATCAGTCTGACAAGGGTGTAAATAATAATAGAAACGCCGAAAAGTATGATCACGCTAAGCAATAATCTTTTTGCTATATATTTCCACATATTTTCTCCTTGGATAAGAGGAAGGAAGAAAAACTTCCTTCCGCTTATTCAATATTTTTAGTAAGTGAGAGCCGTATTATTTAGTCTTATAGCTTACCTTCCAAATATAAGCTAACGGACTTTGGTATGGCGTAACATTCTTTTCGAGCGTGTTTACATCCAATTTTTTAGTATTAAAAACAAATATATTTTTACGCTGATATGTCGGCAATTCGACTGCTAACTCCATTACCTTGTCTAATGCTAATGCATAAAGAGGTTTTCTTTCGTCTTGATCAAGCACTTTTCTCGCATCGTCGATATATGCGCTTAATTGATTGATTATACCTTCTTCGACATCATATTTTCCGGTACTGTCTTTTAATATCTCGCGGTATCCCCAGTTATATGTGGATGTAGCGGTACTATCTTTATGATATACCTGGAACATATCGGGATCAATTGCTGCTTGCCAAGCTGCAGCCCATACTTGTAGATTGCCTGTTGCTAGTTTTTTAAGAGCTTGAGTGTCTGTTTTAACTTCTACCTTAAGACCGCACCTTTCTAATATCTCCGCTGCATTTTTCATAGTAAGAAAAGCCGGGTGATCGTCAGTTTGTCCTGCAATAGTAAAGGTTAATTTTAATTGACTACTCTTATAAAGGAATTTGCCTTCGCTATCTATTGTATACTCGTTACTGTTATCTGCAGCATATTGCAATAATCCTTTTATTGTAGTATAGCCGGGTGTATCGCCGTCATAGGGATAAAACGGATTTTTTACAGAAGTGGGGTATGCCCAGCTTGCTAAAGACATTGGTCTGTATATTAATTCCGCCATATTGTTGGGGTAGTAGTCTAACACTAACCTTGTATTCATTGCATGCATTATTGCGCGGCGTACATTTATATTTTCCAGTCCAGGTTTACCGGCATTAATTCCGATATAACCGTAACCTAAGTTAGCAGCCTCAGCTTTTCCTAATAATTTTTTGTTAGAATCAACCGTTGCAAGGTTCGAACTTGTTGCACTCGGATCGCCATAATCTACAGCCTTTGTTAATAAAGCATCCATAAGCTGCTGAGGATTGGTGACTCTGTAACGTACATACTTTATTTTAGCATTGTTATCTTTTGGTCCGATTTTGCCTTGCTGATCGCAGAAAACCGTATAAAAATGCTCATTACGCTCGTAATATACTATGTTATCCACAAAGAACGTTTTATAAGCAACACTGCCTGATCTGGAAGAAGCTTTATATGCGCCTGCTCCTTTTGGCACTAACTGAGTTTTTACATTATTATGATAGAAATTTACATCTGAATATTCTACTCCAAAATGAGTCCTTCCGTCCCAAAGGGTTGATTGTGCAACGTTGGTATAGTGATTCATAGGTGTAACCGAAACAGCAAAACTCCATATTGCTTTGGGGTCTACTTTATTAATTCTGATGTTTAAAATTTCAAAACCGCTTGTTAAATTACCTTGAGAATCGTATTCAGCCAACGGATAGGTATTATCGCCTATTTTAACGCTGTTGGTATCTTTGTTAAAGCAAGAAGGGGTAATGACAGGTTCCTGTGAAACAGTATCAAGCGCTGTATCATTAAACAAGCCATTCCAGGTTATACTGTATATATGATCAATTTTGTGCTCGCCTTTAAGAGCATCACTTTTTGCTTGCGCTGCCCACTGAGTCAGTGCAATATCGTGAGTTACCCAATAGTTCATTATTTGCCAAAAACTGTTGCTGGTTTTTTCTTTTGTGTAAAAACCAGGCATTTTTGATTCAAAAACCAAATTTATTACTTCGTCTCTGGTCATGTTTTTAGCTTTAATTAAGTTAGGGTCATCGGCTTTAGCATTGTTATCCTTGTCAGTAGCAATTAACCCTGCGCCTAACAAGAAGTATTGCTCGGCATTTTCAATATTTTTTATTTTTGCCTCTTTATAATCGGTAGATAATGCACTGCGATAATCTGATTCTAACTCCTCATAAAATGTTTTTGCAGCAAATAAATAGTCGTCAGCAACTTGTTTATCTTCGGTGGAAGTTTTTTCCTTCAATTTATCCCATACCTGACTGGTAAGAGTATATTCTCTTATACCGTTTTCGTCCTCACTAAATTCTATAGTGTCGGTTGTTTGTATGTCCCTATAATAAACTGACAATACATCATCGTATACAGCGTCTACCAATGTGTCAATTCTTCCTTGTGCAATAGACAGATAAGTGCTGTCATTGCCTCCGGTAAATTCCGACTCGTAGGTTTGAGTGCGGTATTGGTTTAAACCTAATATTTTTGTGGAATACGTCGTAGCGCTGCCGGTATAGACAGGATCTAACAATACATATAAAGAAAACAAAACGTCCTTAACAGATATTCTGGAGCCGTCACTGAATAGTGCGTTTGGTTTAAGAACATAAGTATAATCCGTATATGATTTATCTGACGGGTAATATTGTTTAAAATCTAAAGCTAAACAAGCTCTGTCCCCGCCGTAGATAGGACCGCCTTCACTGTCGGCATCAAACATCGATATCTGTGTCATGCCCACAACGCTGCTGTCGGTTGCTGATGTAGAATAATATGGATTAAATACGCCGTCTAAATCCTGTATTGATATAATAAACGGTGTTTTTTCATTGTCATATTTTGTTCCGCATCCGACTAATAATGTGACAAGCATGATTACGGCTATGACTAAAGAAATCATCCTTGACATATTTTTGATTTTCATTTTTTAACCTCCATTATATTTTATTCAACAAATCCGCTAGGGGATTTGTGTAAATGTTACGTCATAGGTTGTAACGCTGCTCTTGGCTCCGTACCAAGCGTTTTCGCCTTCGCCACTGTAAACTTCCACTTCGCTCCAATCTCCTGGGGCATAAGTCACTTTACCACTTACAACGATATTGTCTAACTGTGCGCCTTCTCTCACGCTGCCGAATAAAACTCCGGTATATATCGCTTTAAAGTTTGAAGAATATTGCACATATACTTCAACATTTACAAAAGTAACATCATACATTTTGCCTTTAAATTCTCCTATAAGACCGAATAAGGTTGTTTGAGCAGGTCCGTCATCACTTTTATAACTCAATTTTGGCTTGCATGCGTTAAAAAAGGTAATTGTGTGATTGTTTCCGTTAAACTCAGCGGAATACAAGAATGAGTGCTTCCAACTGTCATTTTCTGCTTCTCCGCTAAACTCAATATCATTATCAAGATATATGTTCCGATTATTAAACACGGCAGTATTCATCTCGGACGCTGTCCTGACCACGTTCCAACTACCTACTAAATACTTAGCATACACCTTAACGTAAGGACGATTTTCGTCAGCGTTAAAGCTATCAAAAACAGCTAATTTGTCCCACAAATTTTGATACTCAGCATCTTTATACACATTATAGAATGTGTAACCCACTTTCATCATATCCATCATGGTCGGAGAATAAGTATTTGTGTTATAACGTTTTATTTCCTCCCATTGTTGAGTAATGGGAGAATGCCACATAACCACAAAATAACCTTCATGCTTCCATTTAGCGTATAGATAAATGTTAAAGCCGCTTTCCGCATTGTAGCCTAAGGTCTCATCTGTTTCTTCAATCAAATCATCAGGTCCGATGTTGTTTATATCAAAGTTTTTATAATCTTTAAGCGTATAAACTTGCGCATAGGGATGATTTTCGTAAGTGCCGACACGCATTGTTTCAAAATCCCACTCAATATCATTTTCCTGCGGAATGCAATAGTCATACACCTTTTGTCCATACTTGTTACGTAATACTTCATCATTATCGTTAGTTTTCCATTTAATGACGCTGGCTACATACCAGCCTACAAAAACA
>CALGIK010000026.1 GCA_937915515.1 uncultured Clostridia bacterium | reverse complement strand
CCCGCATAAAAATAATATATCACAAAAAACCATTTATGAAAAGCGTTGATTTAAATAATTATAATTTTATTAAAACTTGTTTACAATTTTGGCAAGTTGTAAAATGAAATTAAGATAAAAAAATGATTTATAGGGTTTTCCCGTATGTATAATTTTTCTAATAAACTAATTATCCAAAAAGTTGCACTTATAGTTGCATTTTAAGGGTTAAATAATTTGTTTAAAAATTTTATCTCATTTTCACATATTAATTTGCAAATAGACTAATTGTTTGTTATAATAAATTCAACGCCGTAGGCGTATATTTTATTGTTATTGATTTGCGCTAGGCAAAAGAGGAGTATTTTATGGGCGAAAAAACAGCAGGACAATTATTAAAAGACAAGTTATTTTTGGAAATTCCGCATATTGCAACGGTAAGTCCTCAACAAATTGAGGAATCAAACGATTTTTGCGAAGGTTATAAAGTCTTTTTGGACAAAGGCAAGACGGAACGCGAATGTGTTGCATACGCAGTAGAAAAGCTTAAAGCAGCCGGTTATGTCGCTTTTGACGCTAAAGCAAAATACGTTGCAGGCGACAAGGTATATTCGATCAACCGCAACAAAGCTGTTATCGCTACCACATTCGGCACAAAACCGTTGGACCAAGGCATACGTTTAAATATAGCTCACGTTGATTCCCCCAGATTAGACCTAAAGCCTAATCCCGTTTTTGAAAATAAAGATATCGCTTACTTTAAAACACATTATTACGGCGGCATCAAAAAATATCAATGGAGTTGTATTCCTTTGGCAATACACGGCGTGTTTATCAAAAAGGACGGTACAGCAGTCAATGTGAGTATAGGTGAAGCAGCTACCGACCCCGTATTTGTTATTACCGACCTACTGCCCCATTTATCGGGAGAACAAAATAAACGCACATTAGCCGACGGCATAAAGGGCGAAGAGCTAAACGTTATAGTAGGCAGCATCCCCTTTGAAGACAAAGAAGTTAAGGAAGCAATAAAGTTAAATACTCTTAAAATCCTAAACGAAAAATACGGTATTATCGAAAAAGACTTTTTGCGCGCCGAAATCGAAATTGTACCGGCGGCAAAAGCTAGCGACGTTGGATTTGACCGTTCCTTTGTTGGCGCGGCGGGTCAGGATGACAGAGTTTGCGCATATGGTGCGCTTATAGCAGAAATTGAGGCAAAACAGCCGCAATATACTACCTTAACGGCTCTTGTCGATAAGGAAGAAATCGGAAGCATAGGCAACACAGGACTAAACAGCGATTTTTTACGCCATTACATACATTATCTGGCACAAAATAAAGGTGTTGACTATAAGGAAATATGCAAAAATTCGATATGCCTTTCAAGCGATGTCAATGCGGCATATGACCCCACTTTCCCCTCCGTTTACGAAGCAAACAACAGCAGTTTTGTTAACAAAGGCTGTGTGCTTACAAAATATACAGGCGCTCGCGGAAAGGGCGGCAGCAGTGACGCCTCTGCCGAATTGATGCAAAAAGTTATCGAAATTTTTGATAATGACAACGTATATTGGCAAATCGGCGAGTTGGGAGCGGTTGACGTAGGCGGCGGCGGAACAGTTGCCATGTACGTCGCTCAGATGAATATCGACGTAGTCGATGTGGGCGTACCGGTACTCAGCATGCACTCTCCTTTTGAATTGGTTTCTAAACTCGACATCTATAACGCATACAAAGCTTATGTAGCTTTTCTAAAATAAAATAATCTAAAATACCAAAACAGCTTAACGACAACGCTAAGCTGTTTTTTTGTTTGATACATAGAAATACCAGAATAATAAATTATTCAAAATTCTTTTTTGAAATTGTTACTTCAATTATTTTTAGAAATAATTAATTTTGTTTTTTCAATTGGATAAGGTATGTTATATTCGAAATAATAATCTTTTTTTACAACATGAGCTATTGAAGTATCGTTTATACCTACAGGTACAATAACTTTATCTCCGGGTTCAATAGTGTCATCGTTCGTTCTGTAATAATAACTTTTATATAAATTATCTGAAAAACAACATGTCAAATATATCAGAGAGCCTTTTGGGCGTGGTTTCTTAAACGAGCCGATATCGATTGGTTTTGGATTATATAATCTTTCCGCTGTATTAATAATATTACCAAAATCGTACCAGCCCTCGGGCATTGAGTATGAATTATAAGTTGTGGTAAATTGCAATACTGTACCGTCATTATATTTAACACAAAGGCAACACTCTTTACCTGTATCAATATTGTTTGGTTGATAATCGAACCAATTGTATTTTTCGATAATCATTTGCAACGCCGAAAACATTTCATTTATCCGATTAATGTCAAACATTTTGATATGATTTTCGTAAAAATAACCTATATGTTTAATATCAATAATTCTTTTTTCTTTATCAATCAAGATATGAATTTGTTCATCGTTTGAAGGGTCTTTAAAAACCCTTTGGCTAGGTGGATCAAAAAAATGCAACTTTATCTCAATTTTGATTATGTTATTCAATATAAATACCTTAATAATTTAAATAGTAAAGTACAATTGGCGCTCCCTGCGGGAATCGAACCCACAACTAGCCCTTAGGAGGGGCTTGTTATATCCATTTAACTAAGGAAGCTTATTTTAAAAGCCGAAGTTTATTTTAGCACACGTCATAATAAAAAACAACCTATTAGGATTAATTTATATTTGCTTCTACCATTAAACAGGCAATTAATGATATCCGATGCTTCGATAAACAAAGAATGTCATTCAAAATAAAGTATAAAGAGTATCGGCTTACAGACGTGATTGAAAAGATTTTTTGTATGTACTTTACTCTGTTATTTGTTTTTTTTAGGTAAAAATGAATAACTTTGATAGTCATTAACAAGCGGCTCGTCACTAGATTTTTTTACAAGTATATCTGATTATATAATTCAAATGATTTAACTTACCATTTCAGGGCGCAAAGCGTGGGCAAAGAGAAATTTATCTATTAAAAAAGCTTAGTATGTGTTATACTTATTAGCAGTTATTATTGTCGTTTCAAAATGAGAGTAATTTGCATGTCGTATAAGCACTTAAATACCCTGTTGCGTTTGACATTTATCATTTTGTGCGATACAATTACAAAAAATTTATTTTAAACAAAAATCAAAGTCAGCAAAAAACAGTTTTCAGAGGAAAAACAATGGATTATGTTAGCGTAGACAAAAAATGGAACAAAATTTGGCAAGACACCAACCTTTACAAATTTGACAAAAACAATCTTGACAAAAAGTATTATGTATTGGAAATGTTTTCGTACCCTAGCGGTGCAAATCTGCACGCCGGACACTGGTACAATTACAGCCTCTCGGACACTTTTGCCCGCTACATGCGCATGAAGGGTTATAATATTTTTCAACCTATGGGTTTTGACAGCTTTGGACTGCCGGCAGAAAATTACGCCATCAAAACAGGCATTCATCCAAGCGACAGCACTCTAAAAAACATACAAATTATGGAAGGGCAACTAAAGGATATGGGCGCAATGTTTGACTGGTCTGCCGAAATTAAAACTTGCTTGCCTGATTATTACAAATGGACTCAGTGGATGTTTTTGCAGCTTTATAAACACGGTTTAGCATATCGCAAAGCCGCTCCTGTCAACTGGTGTCCTGATTGCAATACGGTTTTAGCCAACGAACAAGTGTCTGACGGCGCATGCGAGCGATGCGGCGCTACGGTTGTGCGCAAAAATTTAACGCAATGGTTTTTTAAAATCACCGATTACAGTGAGGAACTATTAAACGATTTAGACAACCTTGACTGGCCCGAAAAAACAAAAATAATGCAGCGCAACTGGATAGGCAAATCCGTCGGCGGTGAGGTTGAGTTTAGCATTGAAAATACAGATAAAACACTTAGTGTGTTTACCACACGCGCAGACACGCTTTTTGGCGTATCATACGTTGTTTTGGCACCTGAGCATCCTCTTGTAGATATTATTACGACAGAAGAAAATAAACAGGCTGTAACAGAATACCGTGACAAAGCCGCTAAAGCTACCGAGATAGAAAGATTATCTAGCGAAAAAGAAAAAACGGGTATTTTTACGGGAGCATATGCTTATAATCCCATAAACGGCGAAAAAGTACCTATTTGGGTAGGCGACTATGTGCTTTACACCTACGGCACCGGCTGCGTAATGGGCGTACCCGCACATGATTCGCGCGATTTTGTATTTGCAAAAAAACACGGTTTAAATATTAAACGTGTAATAAAAGCAACAAACAGTGAAACCGACGATAGTTTGCCTTTTACTGATTACGGCATAATGGTAAACAGCGCAGAGTTTAACGAAATGTCAAGCGAGGAAGGCAAAATAGCCGTAATTGAAAAATTAGCTGAAACAAATCAAGGACAGCTCAAAACAAATTATAGGTTAAGAGATTGGCTGGTATCAAGACAGCGGTATTGGGGAGCGCCGATACCCGTAGTTTATTGCGAAAAATGCGGCATCGTCCCCGTCCCCGAAAAGGATTTACCGGTAGAACTTCCTTATGACGTGGATTTTAAACCCGACGGTGAAAGCCCCCTTAAAAAATGCGAGAAGTTTATTAATACAACCTGTCCCCTATGCGGTGCGCCTGCAAAAAGGGAAGCTGACACTCTCGACACTTTTGTATGCAGCAGCTGGTATTTTTTGCGTTATGCCGACAGTAAAAATTGCGAAAAGCCTTTTGACAGCGAAATTGTAAACAAGATGCTGCCTGTCGATAAATACATCGGCGGTGCGGAACACGCTTGCATGCACTTGTTATATGCCCGCTTTTTTACCAAAGCACTGCGTGATATGGGTTACCTCAATTTTGATGAACCTTTTAAGTCACTGTTGCATCAAGGTACAATACTCGGTCCCGACGGCAGTAAAATGAGCAAATCAAAGGGTAACATCATTAATCCCGATGATTATGTCTTGACTTACGGCAGCGACGTTTTTAGAATGTATCTGGCTTTTGGCTTTAACTATGTTGAGGGCGGACCGTGGAACGATGACGGAATAAAAGCCATAGCAAAGTTCTTAGATAAATTTGAACGCACTGTTTTAAAATCAAAAGAGGATTATCTAAAAACAAAAGAATTTGGTCAAAGAGAATTTGATTTAAACTTTGTGCGCAACAGCACTATAAAAAGCGTTGACAGCGATTATAAAAACTTTTCCTTTAACACCGCCGTAGCGCGCATAATGGAATTAGTAAACGCTTTAAACAAATATACTGCTGATAATGAGCCTATCAATGAGGAGTTATACAACAACGCTATAAATGATTTAATTCTTGTTGCAGCGCCGCTGATACCTCATATAACTGAAGAATTATGGGAACAGTTAGGTTATTCTTACAGCGTATTTAATACTTCTTTTCCGCCTTTTGACGAAAAGGCGCTAAAAAAACCGCTAATAGAGCTTGCTTTGCAGATAAACAGCAAAATAAGGGATAAAATTGTTGTGGACGCTGACAAAAACGCTTCTCAGATAGAAAAAATAGTGCGTGAAGACAAAAAAGTAATTGAACTTATTAAAGACAAGCAAATTAAAAAAATAATTGTCGTTGCCAATAGATTGGTTAATATTATTGTTGATTAACGACATAAAACAAAAAGGCATAATATATTCTGATAAGGCAAAACTAAAAAACGGAGAAAAATAATGAAGAATGTTTTTCAGAAAATTGCCACTGTTATTATAGTAGCCATCGGTATAATTTTTGCCATTGTAATTGGCATTATTGCATACACGATAATTAACAATATAGATGTTTTAGGCGGCGTGTTTACTTATGACCGTATAGGCTTTACCCTCTTGTTAGTATTGGGTATAGTTTATCTTTTGTTGTCGGCTTATCTCATCTTTTCACTGTTTGGCAGCAGAGTCAGCTTAAAAACGATGGTTTTGACATCGGACAATTTCAGCGCTGTAAGCACAACAAACAGAGTGGTGCGTAGGCTCATAAAAATATGCGTTGCTTCAATTGGCGGGATGAGACTTAATCAGACAAAAATCACTGAGGACGACAAGCCGGGGTTTAAATTGGGCATAAAAATAAGGGTTTTTGACGGCAATATCCATAAGCAGACTCAAAAACTCAAATTCCTTTTAGAGGACAGCTTTAAGAGGGAACTAGCTTTCAGCTTTAATTCTATAGTTATCAAAGTCACAACATTACGCTCCTCCTTTAAACCTGATATAAAGCGTGCCCAAAACTATATTGACGCTAAAGAAAAGGAAGAAGAGTGCAAAGCCGATTGTAAAATTGCCGAAGCCACACCCTCCGACCAAACGGTAATTGAAGAAAATTTAACAACGGAAGAATTAAATAATGTATCCCGTCCGCCTAATCAAGATAATACCGAAGAAAAACAAAATGTTGGCGAGGAAACTTCTGAAAAACAAAAGGAATGGTATGCCGGTAGCGATACTCAAGAAAATGAGAATGAAGAAAATAATGAAACAATAGACAGCGAAAAGACAGAGGATAATCAAGATTCTTCTGAAGAAATAACCACTACAGATGAGGAAACTTCCGACGAGAGCGAAAATAAAACCGATTAAATATATCGCTTTATAAAAAAAGTAAATTATAAAATGAAATATAAGGAAAAAATATTTTATTATTTAAAAACAATTGACATTGATTATTGTTTTTGATATATTTACTGCAAATTTAATATATAGCACACTTGTTGAAAAGCAGGGTCGTTTAAGCTAATAGGGTCTAAGGGTTTTTGCCTATGACTGCCAGCTGGTAAATAATTAAGTTTATTCGCTGGCGGCAATGCGTATTAAGCAAGTATGTTTTATGTACAATTATCCACAGCGAATATATATCTATTCGCTGTTTTTTGTGATTTCTAATATAAATTAAAGGAGAATAAAATGAAACACTTAAAATCTTTTTTCTTAATCTTAATGGTATTTATTACCACATTCGGTTTTGTCTCTTGCGGTAGAAACGCTTATGATGACAAAAACAAAATCCCCGTAACAGGATTGTCCTCTGAGGAAATCGAGGGTGCTGCAGGAGTAGAGCGTGACGGCGATGTAATTAATTCGCCTTATTATGTAACCTTAGATTTTTTCAATATGAAATCAAGTAAAACACTGACAATTCTTGAAAATTTTAAAACTTATCAACAGACGACCGAATGGACGTGCGGACCCGCAAGTATACTTATGGTTATGGAATACTTAGGAGTAAGAGGCGATTACAACGATATTATGCTTGCCGATTTAAGAGAAAAACCCCGCGGAGGCGCAACCAATCTCAGACAAATGATAAATATTTTTGATAACTTTTCCGCAGCGGAAAGCGTAAACTTCAACTTGTATACAACGTATGAATTAGAAGAATTAGACCGTGACGTAATCAGAAATGGCGATAGGTCAGAAGCTGTTTATACTTCTAACGCTATTGAAGAAAACTATCTGCTTAATAATTTAAAGAACGGTATACCTACCATTATCGGTTGGGATGATTGGGGCGGACACTATACGGTAGTTATCGGTTACGACACACTCGGTACAGAAACTACTGCCGATGATATTTTGATAATTGCCGACCCCTATGATACAACAGACCATTGTCAGGACGGATATGTTATTCAATCCTTCGAAAGACTTTATTACAACTGGAAAAACACTTTTGATCCGGTATTTAAAAATAACGTCTTTTTAACGGTAAGTTTAGCTGACTAAAAAATACATTCACAAAAAACAGGTACAAAAAAGACGGCTTAGCCGCCTTTTTATTATAGACTTTTTAAAACGTCCGACACCGTTTTCATATCGCATTGTCCTAAGTATTCGGTTTTAAATTTTTTCATAACATTTGGCACGCTTTTGTCGGATAATTTCAAAATAATGTTTTTTATTTCTTCCTCGGTCAGCATTTTAGGCAGATACTGTTTTATTACTTCAATTTGTCTTTCTATCTCTTTTACGGTATCTTCCCTTTTTGCTACTTTAAAAGCTTCGCATTCTTCCGTTAAATCTTTTTCCGTCTTTATTAACGCATT
>CALGIK010000025.1 GCA_937915515.1 uncultured Clostridia bacterium | reverse complement strand
GACGCTAAATTTGTAAAAGAAGCCGATCAAAACGGACTTTGCACTCTAAAGGGTCACAAACTGGTAGGCGGTATGCGTGCAAGCATTTACAATGCTATGCCCATTGAAGGCGTCAAAAAGCTTGTCGAATTTATGGCTAAGTTCGAAAAGGAAAACCGCTAATAATCCTATTAAAAATAAAAATATAAGGTGAACAAATATGAAAGAAGTTTTAAGGCTTAACGAAATCAGTCCCCTTGTCAATTCTGTTTTTGAGGACAGATATGTTATGACTAAGGACGCTAAACAGCCTGTCGGTATAATGTTACGCAGTTTTGCAATGCACGAGTACGCCTTACCCGAATCCGTTTTATGTGTGGCGCGCGCGGGCGCAGGCACAAACAATATTCCTGTTGACAAATACGCTGATGAGGGAGTCGTAGTGTTTAATACCCCGGGTGCCAATGCCAACGCCGTTAAGGAATTGGTTTTAGTTGGTATGTTAAATTGCGGACGCAACATAGTTGCCGCAACAAATTGGGCGCAAGGCTTAAAAGACGGCGAAAAAACCGTAGCCGAACAAGTCGAGAGCGGCAAAAAACAATTTGTCGGCACCGAAATTAAAGGCAAAACTCTTGCCATTATGGGAATGGGCGCTATCGGCAGATTAGTAGCGGAAAGTGCTCTGGCTTTAGGGATGGACGTTATCGGATATGACCCGTTTTTAACTAAGGAAGCGGCAAAAACCTTTGACGAGAGGATACGCATTTTAGACAATACCTTTGACGTTTACGCTTTGGCTGATTATATAACCTTCCACGTTCCTTTAACGCCCGAAACAAAAGGAAGTATCAATAAAGCAGCAATCGCTACGATGAAAGACGGCGTAAACATTATCAACTGCAGCCGCGGCGAATTGGCAAACAACGATGATATTATCGAAGCGGTAAACAGCGGCAAAGTCAACAGATACGTTACGGACTTCCCCTGCGCTCAGCTTTTGGGAGTGCAAAATATCATTACTATTCCGCATCTGGGTGCAAGCACTGCCGAAGCGGAAGACAATTGCGCAATAATGGCAGCCAAGCAAATGGTTAACTTTATCGAAAAAGGAAACATCGTAAACAGCGTAAATTACCCTGCTGTCAACCTCGACACCAAGGGAGCGCAAAGGGTAGTTGTTCTGTATAAAGACGCCGAAGGCATAACCGATAAGTTTAATGAAATTTTAAACGCTAACAGCGTTTTGGGTTTTGTAAGCAAAGCAAAAAAAG
>CALGIK010000024.1 GCA_937915515.1 uncultured Clostridia bacterium | reverse complement strand
TTAATAAAATTATTTTGCGAATTCTACGCTGCGTGTTTCCCTTATAACGTTAACCTTAATTTGTCCGGGATACTCCATTTCGCCTTCTATTTTTTTGGCGATATCCTTTGCCAACACTAACATTTCGGCATCAGAAATAACTTCGGGTTTTACCATTATGCGAATTTCCCTGCCAGCTTGAATAGCGTAAGTTTTTTGAACGCCTTCAAAGGAATTTGCAATTTCCTCAAGTTTTTCGAGACGTTTTACGTAATTTTCGAGCGTTTCACGTCTTGCACCGGGTCTGGCGCCGCTTACGGCATCGGCAGCCGCTACCAAAACAGCTTCAACGGTTTTAGGTTCGACATCGCCATGGTGCGCCATAATTGCATTTATTACTTCAGGGCTCTCCTTGTATTTTTTAGCGATTTCAGCACCGATTTCTATATGCGTGCCTTCTACCTCTTGGTCTACCGCTTTGCCGATGTCGTGGAGCAAGCCTGCTCTTTTTGCAAGAGTGACGTCGCAGCCTAATTCGCTAGCCATCATACCTGCGATATAGGATACTTCTATCGAATGATTTAACACATTTTGTCCGTAACTGGTACGGAATTTTAGCCTGCCTAACAATGTGATTAGCTCGGGATGCAAGTTAAATACACCGGTATCAAAACTTGCGGCTTCACCTGCTTCCTTAATGGTAATATCCATATCTTTGCGCACTTTATTCACGATTTCTTCAATTCTCGCCGGGTGAATTCGTCCGTCGGAAATAAGTTTTTCGATAGAAATACGCGCAATTTGCCGTCTGACAGGATCAAATCCGCTCAAAATAACAACTTCGGGAGTGTCATCAATAATAAGGTCGACGCCTGTTGCATTTTCGATGGCTCTAATATTGCGTCCTTCGCGCCCAATCAGCCTGCCCTTCATATCATCGTTAGGCAGAGCAATTGTTGTTATAGTTGCTTCAGATACTTGGTCAGCCGACAAGCGCTGAATACAAGTGCTGATAATCTCGCGCGCTTTTTTGTCTCCGTTTTCCTTAGCTTCGGTTTCGATATCCTTAACAATCAACGCCGCATCCTTTTTTGCGTCTGCTTCGATTAAGGATATTAGAGATTTTTTTGCTTCATCACGGGTTAGTCCCGCTACACGCTCTAATTCTAAAGCAATTTTTTCCGCTGATTTTTCTATTTCGGTTTGAAATTTCTAAACAGGAAAATCGTTTAACTCATTTTGTCTGTTTGCAATGGCTTTTTGCTGTTGGTCAAGATTGTCCATCTTTTTGGTTAAAGCGTCTTCTTTTTGTGTTAAACGATTTTCCTGTTTAGAAATTTCAGACCTGCGTTCTTTTTGTTCCTTCTCAAATTCCGTTTTTAGTTTTAATACTTCTTCCTTAGCCTCGAGTATAGCTTCCTTTTTTATTGTTTTTGCCTCAACGTCAGCTTTGTCCACAATTTGTTTTGCTACGTTACGTGCGTCACCAATTTTTTTAGAATGTATTGAATTGGCTATCAGAATGCCTAAGCCCCCGCCTGCCAGTAAAGCGGCAAGGGCTATGACAATATATAGCCACCAATCTACATCGGAACTAAAGAAGAAATTTAATAAACTTAACATATTAAATTCCTCCTGTTAAATAAGTCTTGTTGTTTCAACAAAACTGCGGCATAGTATTTAAGATTATACAAACCACACCTAATTATAATATATCTTTAGTTTGTGTTTGTCAAGGTGCTTTAATATTTTGTTAGGTTTTTTTATTTTAAACTGATAGTTTTATAGTGTATTATGATAGATATAGTATTACAGACTTTTGATTACTATATAAGCAGTGACAATATATAATAAATTAACAAATAATAAGATATTTTACTAAAAAATCAGTCACAAAATCCGACAATTTAATATTTATTTAATATCTGTTTTAATGCTATTTTAGCGTGTTCGTAGGTTAATGCTCCTTGAAGATAAGCAATATACGGTTTTTTTAATGGGGAATCGCAGCTTAATTCTATTGAAGAACCGTTTACAAAACAGCCTGCCGCCATAATTACTTGATCGCTGTAACCCGGCATCTCCCAAGGCAGCGGCGTAACAAAGCTGTCAACAGGCGAACAAAACTGAATTGATTGACAAAATTCTATTAGCTTATTTTCATCATTAAATTTTATAGAACAAATAATATCGTTTGGTTTTTGATGAAGCTGAGGCAAAACCTCATAACCAAGTTTTTCAAAGACAGCGCCAAAGAGCATTGCAGATTTTTTTGCCTGCAAAACCGTATGCGGAGCAATAAACAGACCTTGAAAAAACGCTTTATAACCGCTTGCGTAACTGCCTATCTCGTTGCCGATTGAGGGTGAAGTAAAACGGTAAGCAATTAAATCAATCAACTTTTTTTTGCCTGCAATGTAACCGCCCGTAGGCGCTAAACCGCCGCCTATGTTTTTTATCAACGAGCCGATACATATATCGGCGCCGTAAGAAGTCGGCTCTTTTACGTCAACAAATTCGCCGTAACAATTGTCTACAATTATTACAGTTTCAGGTGAAAGACTTTTCATATGGTGGGTTAGCTGACAAATATCCTTAATTGATAAAGCATCGCGCCACTCGTAACCACGGCTTCGCTGAACATATACTGCTTTTGGCTGTTTTTTATTAAAGTAATTTTTTATCTCTTCACTGTCAATCTTGCCGTTTTTTAAATCGATTTTTTCGTAATTAATACCAAAATCATGCAGCGAACCTATCCCCTCACCCGAAATCGTATCGATTAAAGTATCGTAAGGATTGCCCGTTACACTAAGCAGAGTATCATTCGGACGTAATATCCCGAATAATGCTAAAGTTATAGCATGTGTGCCTGATAAAATATTAGGACTAACCAAAGCCGCTTCTGTTTCAAAAACCTCTGCGTAAATACTGCACAGCGTGTCACGTCCTATGTCGTCATATCCGTAACCTTCAGACGGACTAAAATGTCTTGCGGCAAGCTTATGCTTTTTAAATGCCTCCAATACTCTTTGGGTATTGATTAAAGAAATATCTTCTTGAATAATAAAATCTTCACGCAAATCGTTTTCGGCTTGTTTTATTAAAATATCAATTTGGCTTTCATTCATTAATTTGTGCCTCGTTTCGGTAAATATCCAATATTTTTTTTACAGTTTCGTGTTTATCTATATTTACATTAAGCCATACTGCGTTTTTAAACCTTTTAAAAAACGTCAATTGTCTTTTTGCATAATTTCGAGTCTTTTGTTTTATAAGTTCGATTGCCTGCTCTAAACTGCTTTCGCCTTTTAGATAATCAAAAATTTCTTTATATCCTATTGCCGAAAAACATTGACTGTTTGGCGGATAAATCTTTAATAACCCTTCAACCTCGTCAATTAAGCCGAGTTTAACCATTTGGTCAACTCGATTATTGATACGCTCATACAAAATCTGTCTGTCACAGTATAGCACAATTAAAGTTATCGGATAAGCATAAGTTTGGAGTCTCTTAAAATCAGATTTTTTAACGCCCGTTGCATAAAAAATTTCAAGCGCTCTAAGCAATCGTACAGTATTATTGGGATGAATATTCTCTGCGGAAACCGGGTCAATTTGTCTCAGTTTATCCAATAAATACTGTGCACCGTAAATTTTAAGTTCCTCATTAAGCTGTTTTCTGATGTTGTCTTTTCCCTCATCAGTGTAATTTAACGGATATAGTAAAGCGTCAAAATAAAAACCTGTGCCTCCTACGATTAAAGGGACTTTATTTCTGCCTATCATATCGTCAATTATTTTGCCGCAATGCTCAGCATATTCAAAACTGCTAAAGGACTTATCCGGGTCAATAATGTCGACCATATGGTGACGTATGCCCTGCGCTTCACCAAAAGATACCTTAGCTGTCCCTATATTTAGACCTCTATAAATTTGCATCGAGTCAGCCGAAATAACCTCGGTATTAAGTTGTTTAGCTAAACAAACGCCTATGTCGGTTTTACCGACGGCAGTAGGCCCCAATATCCCTAATAATCGCATTGTCCATTCCCATAGTATACTATGCCTGAAATAGTATTTGATATTTTAAAAAATACGCTTAAAAATCTTGTCAAAAGCCGATTTTTTTATAGCAATTGCTATCGGTCTCCCGTGCGGGCATTTAAGATTTTTGTCTCTGTCTAAACAGCTAAAAAGATATTCCACGTCAATCAAAGACAATTCCATTCCCCCTTTTATTGCGGCTTTACAAGCTTTTTTGGCTATGTAACTTTGATTAATGCTGTTTATGTCAATCTCTTTTTGACCGTCAAATAACAAGCTGCTCAAAAAATAATTTAAATCCGCCCTATTAAACGCTTGAGGCCAGCCTTTAATCTCTAACTTTCCTTCGGCGTTGACACAAATATCAAAACCGTAAGTATACAGCTTTTTTTGAATTTTTTCAAAAAACTCAATTTGATTTACTGTAGCGCAGTAAATATAAGGAACAAAAGATTGTTGCATTGGTACTGCGCCGCTTGCTATTTGCGACATATATCTGTCAAACAATACCCGTTCGTGCGCTGCATGCTGATCAATGATAAGTAAAGCCGAATGACTGCTGTTTTCCGCCACTATATATGTATTAAAAATGTTTCCTATCGTTTTACAATCAGCAAAAGTGGTGTCTGTTTGAATATAAACGTCCTCTGTTTTTGTTAAATTTTCCGTGAGGTCGCTTATTAAGTTTTTGCTATCGGTCGCTGCTGTCTTTTCATTATCCACTTCATCATAAAAATTCGATTCTGTTCGCGATAAATATAGATTTTTATAAATTTGATTATCTGATTGTTGTTTAGGTGATATTTGAGAATCAACAGCTTCTGTATCACTATACGATTTGCCGCTCTGATAAGTATACCTATCTTTTTTAAAATAACTCTCGTTATAAGCCTTAGAAAAAATATCAGATTGCTCGGTTTGACAATTAAGCGCGCTTAAATCATTTAGCGCAGATGTATTGATAAGGTCGGCTGCAGTTTTAATTGATTTTTGTTGTTCTAAATGAGTTCTTATAGGATGGTATACCGCTCTATAAACATCGTCTCTGTTAGCATACCTTACTTCCATTTTGGTAGGATGCACATTTACATCAATTAGGTCGGCAGGCAAAGCTATATTAATAACAAAAAAAGGATACTCCCTTGTCATAGTTAAACCCGAAAACGCATTTCTGACAGCGATTGAAACCGTTTCATCCCTAACGTACCGCCCGTTTACAATAACCGTTTGATAC
>CALGIK010000023.1 GCA_937915515.1 uncultured Clostridia bacterium | reverse complement strand
GCTGATTTAATATAATGGCATTGATTATTTTCCTTAATAAAATTAACGACGGCATTGACTTCCTTGCTGTCAATATACGCGCTCTGAAGTCTAATCGGGTCGGGTAATGTATCAATTTTAAAAAGCATATCACCCCTTCCCAAAAGTTTTTCGGCACCGCCAAAGTCCAATATGGTTTTAGAATCAATTGCCGAAGCGACTTTAAGCGCCATTCGGCAGCCGAAATTGTTTTTGATATTGCCGCTAATCACTTGAACGCTTGGTCTTTGTGTTGCTAAAACAAGATGAATACCTGCCGCTCGTGATTTTTGCGCCAAACGCATTATCCTCGGTTCCAACTCGGATTTGTTATAAGACATTAAATCTGCCAATTCGTCAACAACTAAAACAATACGGGGCAAACGCTGTGTTTGATAAGGGTCGATAATCCTATTGTATGCCGCAATATCTCTTACACCGGCGTTTTTCATTAATTTAAATCGCCTTTCCATCTCGTCAATGAGCCATTTAAAGGTCGTCAGCGCTTTTTCGCTTTCGGAAATAATCTCATTTACCATAAAGTGCGGCAAACCCTCATAATTGGTAAATTCGACAAGTTTTGGGTCGATTAATATTATTCTGACTTGCTCGGGCGAATATTTATATAATAAGCTGATAAGCAAAGTATTAAGAGCAACACTCTTGCCGCTTCCGCTTGAGCCTGCCACTAGTAAATGCGGCATTTTAGCTAAGTCCGAAATAATCTTTTTGCCGTTTATATCTATGCCTACGCCAAAGCAAAGTTCGCCTTTTGCGTTAATAAATTCCTCACTGTTTAGCAACGTTTTAACGGGTACTTTAACTACCTTTTTATTTGGCACTTCAACGCCGGCTAAATCTTTACCCGGTATAGGAGTTTCGAGCCTTACAGTACTTACTGACAGCCTCATAGCTATATCGTCGGTTAAGGGCTGCAGTTTTTTAACCGAATTGCCTGCGGCAAGCGCTAACTCATAACGGGTAACAGTCGGACCCGTTACAACATTTTCTACTTTTGCCGAAATTCTGAATTCTTCTAAAAGCGATTCCAAAATGTCACTGTTGCGCTTTATTTCCTCGGGAGAACTTAAAATTTCCATAGGCGAAGGGTCTAACAAATCAAAGTCCGGAGCAATGTAGGGAGGATATATAATTAAATCGTCTTCTTCTTCAACCTTTGGTCTTTGAGTAAAATCCTTCGAAAAAGTAAAACGCTGCTGCATTGCAGAGGAATAACCGTTTACTTTCTCCTCAAAAATATCAGCTTTATCCTCATCAACAAGTGCGTCAATAGGTTCAATTTCAGTTTCTTTTTGTGGCAAAACAGCTTTCACACTTTGACCAATGGGCTTAGGCACATCGATAAAATAATCGTCATCGGTATTCAAAAAATCTTCGTCATTTGTTAACTTCTTATTATTTTTATCTCGGTTTTCGTTTTCAAAAATTTCAAACTCCATTTCATTTTTGTCAGAAGCAGGGTATAAAAAATCATTTTGATTTGACTTTTTTTTGTCGCTTCCGGAAGTAATAAAAACATCTTCGGCGTTTGGCTCTACCTCCATAAAGACTTCCCCTTCTATTACGGGCAGAAAATCGTCAGAAGTCGGCGTGACAGCCTGCTCCTTATCGGGCGTAAATATCGGAGAAAATTGTTCCCCGGGGACAATAACGCCTTCTCTTATTTTACGGCTTATCTCATCACCGTTAATAATAGGAGCTGTGTTAGCATTTTTTAGTGAATTGGCTTTTAAATTATAAAAATCACGTATCAGTTTTTCGTTGCGTTTTTGTTTTTCAATTTCTTCGGGAGTAAGCATAGTTTTTTCGAAATGGTCAACAAAAGTAGGCGCTGTATCAAATTTAGCGTTAGGCTGATACGTTTTTTCGGTATTCTTTAAGCTGTCATAGCTTTCGGTAAATATTTTGTTGCCGTAAAGCTCGTTTATAGCGGATTTCTTTGATTTATCAACAATACTTTCGGTATCAAATTGTATATGCTGCTCTGTTTCTTCTATTTTAGTTTTGACGTTAAATTCGGTGTCCTTATTAAGAGGTACATTAAGCGGTTGCTCAACAGGTTCTTTTTTGCCGATGTAAAATACCGATTGTCTTTCGTTGCTATTATATCTTACAAAAAAGTTTGTAGCAATGTACAGAGTTGCAAGAAGTCCGCCTATCAAAAAGATAAACGTCCCCCATCCCGTCAAATTTGTATAAACAGGGTAAATAAATATACCTGCAATCAATCCGCCAAAGGTAATTGCCGAAAAATCCGTATCAAGATAATTAAAACATTTGCTAAGATAGTTTGAATATGAAGTACTTTCGTTAATAATAGTGACGGAGGTTATCGCATGTACCAAAAGCACAATCAGCGAGTACATAACTACAAAATTTATCACATAAGAAGCTTTGATATTGATTTTTTTGCCTAAAGTTAAAAAAATTCCAAAGGTTATCCCCGCCGCTATTAGTCCAAAAACAGATATGCCAAAAGCTCCGTACAATGTATGCGAAAATGACGGAAAAGCGTTCGAAATCAAACAAATAAAGACAAACGAAGATACGGCAATAAGTATTATGCCTATTATAAGACTTGATTTTTTTGTTTGATTAGCCGTTTTCACTTAAAAAAGCGCCTCCGATTTTGGCTTACATATGCAAAACTTGTTTTTTTACTTTACTGTTAGAAAAACGCCGTCGATATATCGTTTATTATACAATATCGTCGGCGCAAATGCAATTGTAATTATTGTATTTAGAAACTTTTATAAACGCTTTCTAACAAATCGAGAAATTTCATCGCATTGATTACATTCTTTTCCGACGTAAACGGCGGCGCAGTTATCTAAATTAAGACAGTTATTTAAAATTTTTGAAGCGTTTTCGACCGTAACAGAATCAATCTGTTTAAGTTTATTTTCAATATCGTATGATGCTCCCGTGGTCAGCATACAATTTCCGTAAGAAACCATTAACGCAAGCGAACTTTCATATGCAAAAGCAAGACTTGTTTTAAGCTGTGTTTTACCTCTTTCTAATTCTTTTTGCGTAATGCCGCCTTCTTTTACTTTTTCGATTTCCTCTAATAATAAATCGACGGCTTTTTTGATATTTGTCGGACTTGTTCCCATATATATTTCTAAATATCCGTTGTTTACGTATGTTGACGTTGCGGCAAATACTGAATACGCTAAACCGTGTCTTTCGCGGATTGTTTGAAACAAACGTGACGACATTCCGCTGCCAAAAGCCGTTGTTGCAATCCTTAAAGGTATTAATTTTTCGTCTTCGTAGGGTATGGCATCAAATGCGACGGCTAAATGAGATTGTTCAACATCCTTAAACTTTTTCTGAAAATCGCTGCAAACAGAAAGACGAGTCAACTGTTGTATACTATCATTTCTCTTTAAGCTGAAACAATTTTCAAAGTATTTTTCAGCCAGTTTTTTGGCTTTTTCAAAATCAATATTGCCTGCAAAAGAGATACAAATATTGTTGGGGACGTAGAATCCATCTCTAAATTTTAATAAATCCTCTCGGGTAGCCTTTTTGACGTTTTCTGCCGTACCTATTACTTTATATCCTAAAGCGGAATCTCCGTAAA
>CALGIK010000022.1 GCA_937915515.1 uncultured Clostridia bacterium | reverse complement strand
GGGATTTTGAGAATTATTTGTTCCGCCGTTAAGCATATAGGTAATAGAATAAAGTGTTGGAAACCAATCTGCATATAAATCTATATTTTTTACAATATTATACCATTCTACAATATTACTCACATTGATAACAATATACTGAATATAAATATTTCCCGATTCAATTCTCATAGAGTACCAACCGCCGAAGTCATAACCGTTTTTTATCGGTATTGGTTCAAAACCATATTGATCTAATATTGTGAAACTATAATACTCCTTTTTTAGCGTAATACTATCATATACATATAAACCGTAATTAATAATTTCCCATTTGGCATACAAATTATCCGTATTGTCGAAGTTTGTCCAGACCGTACTTGAAGTAATTTTATTTCCCCAGTTATTGTTGACACCATTTTCTGTATACCAGCCTAGAAATGTATAGCCTAGCCTCGTAGGTGAAGTCAAAGCAGAATTAGCTCCATATTCTATTACCGTTGTGCCGTTTGCCTGCCCGTTATTTCGGTACAAATTAACAGTAGTACTATGCGTACTCAAATTATCAGCATATTCTTGCCAAAATTCATTTTCTGTATATTCTTCCATTAACGGCATAGCAACATAGCAAATCAATTCTTCATTTGACAGTCCAAAACCATATTCTCCTAAAAAGGTAATACCATTTATATTTCCCACATATATCGTTTGCAAGGAATCACAAAAAGCAAAAGCAAAACTGCCGACATGCGTCATATGATTGCCCAAATACACCGTTTCGATCGTATCGTTTCCTAAAAAAGCATAAGAACTGACAGAATCAAAGCTTGAAAGGTTAACAGTGGTAGCATTGCCATTGTATTTTATTAATGCTACCCCTAAGCTAACAAAATCAGCAGTGTTGTCCAGTAACCATGGAATGTCGCCTAAAGCTCCTCCTTCAACATAATTAACATTGCTTCCGCTGATACTAGCAAGCGCGCTGCATTCGTTAAAAGACCCCATCCTTATAGCTTGTACATTATTTAAAGTTACTGAAATTAAATGAGGATTTCCATAAAAAGCATATTCGGAAATTTGCGTTACCGTACTAGGCACACTAAAACTAGTATAATTGATACTTCCAGATCTACGGTTGACCGGATAACATAACAACTGCGTTTTATCTTTGTTGTATAAAACATTGTTTAACGAGCTATAAGCTAAATTTGCCGCATCTACACTTATCGTGCTTAAATTTTGACAATCCATAAAGGCGCCTATGCCTATATTGTTTATACTTGCGTTAAGACTGACAGTTGCTATTCCGCTTCCCGAAAAAGCAAAATATCCTATTTCCGTAACATAACTTAGCGAGGAAAAACTTGTCAAAGATTCGCAATCCTCAAAAGCGTATTCTTTTATAATCCTCAAATTACTTGTATTATTAAAGTGCGTTGTATTCAGCAATCTACAGCCGGAAAAAGCACCTCTTTGTATCGTTTCCAAGTTAGGTGTTGCGCCTGTGATTGTGGTTAATTCATTGCAATTCTGAAAGGCACCCACGCCAATTTCTTGAAGCCTGCTATTTATAGGGTTTTCACCCATCGACGTAGCAAACACTATTTCGGTTATATTGCCGCATTCCGCAAAAGCGTTTTGCCCTATTTTTGTAACCGTATAAGGGATAACAATAGTGGTTATACTTTTGCCCAATTTGCCATATGCAAAAACTCTGTCGCCGATTTCTGCAACACCTTTCCCATTTATTGTTGAAGGAATTTCAAATGTACTGCTGCCTGTTGCCGCTCCGCCCATTATCCCCACAATCTTAACTTGGCTGCTGTTAAGGCTTACTGTACGGAAGAAGGACAACGGAACGCTATCGAGCCTCAAGTCTTCAATTGCGTATTCGATAAGGTCAGGATCGCGTGTCTCTAAATTATGTATAATTGGCATTTCCCCATTATAAAAATTACAGATGGCATCTTTATCATAATATTTATCTTTTCTGATAAAACCGCTATAACACCCAAAATCATTATCTCCAAGTTGAGAATCTAACGGAACCGCAACATCGCTTCGCCATTTTACTTCCCAAAATTTCTCTTTAGCTACACATAGCTCATCTCCTATATTTTCTGCAGCATAATTAAAATCTTGATCAATATCTATATTAGCCATTTTAATAAGCTGATCTTTTAATACATTTTTCACTATACCGTGTAAAATAAATGAACCTTCGGCAAATATTGCAAGATCTAGTTGTTTCACTACTTCGTCTATAATTGTTTTATATTGGTTGCCATTGTATGTTTTTAGTATGTTTTGCAATAGTCTTAAGGAAGTAGAGCAACCTATAGCGGTAGATTTAATATTGTTGTATTTAGAAGAGTATTGACTATTCCACCTATTTAAATAGCTTTCAAAGACATCATTATTTGTTATATCGCTCAATCCATCATCTAACATATCAGGCATTATATATTTTAACAGAGTTGCTGAAGTAGAACCCAAATACGGAGTTCCTAAACTGACCAAACTTTCTACCAAGTCAGGGTGATCCAAAGCGTATTGCATATTGGTAATGCCCCCGCGGCTATGCCCAATAAGGTTTACCTTAGGCAAAATACCACCATTAAGGTACTTTACATTGTAAATGATTTTACTCAACATATAATTGAACTGATAATATATGTTATCGTTAGAACCATCGCTATCAAATGCTTCAAATATTACTATTATGTGATTTGAAATATCTGTTATATTAGTAACATTCACATTATCTGAATATACACTTGTTTGATTACTAATATCATATAAATTAAATTCTCTATGATTTTCTTTCATCACAGCCCAATAGATATCAGCGCCTCCGGCTTTTTGACTTATTTTATTGACAATAGAATTTGCATTATATGCAAAAGCGCCGCTTGCGTTTTTACTCCAAGTAGCCGCAGTACCGGTCCAACCGTGAGTAAGCACCGTTATTTGCGGAAAGGTCATAACAGACTTGCTGATGCGATTGTCCATATCATAAGTTATATGATATTGTGTTGTGTTTTTTCTACCCGAATCAGTTGTTGTATAACAATTTGCACTTTCATATGTATTTGTTTCATTATACAACTGTGTTTCCGTCAATCCGCTGCTGTATCCTAAAAAACTATCCGGCTCTTCCGCATATGTTAAAGGATAATTTGTTAAATTAACACCGGAAATTATTGCGCATATTGTTATTAATCCTACCAATAAAAATATCGTAAAATTTCTTAAATTTTTCATTACATACTCCTTATACTTTTAAATTCCATTTGGCATACAATTTGGTTTCTTCAAAATAGCAATAGCCGTTTTCAGCATATTGTTTTGCCGATACTATCTCCGTTTCAAAATTCCAGGCGTTTAAACATTCCGGCTCTTTATACCAACCGCCAAAGGTATAACCCTCACGAGCTGGATCAAGAGGAATAAAAGATATTAATTCGTTATCATAATCGTCGCCCAATAAATGGGTTCTGACGTTTCATAGTTAATATAGTAATTTACACATGCCGGTTTAACATTGGAGTAGACATAATAATGATTATCATACTCATATTTTGTTTCATATAAATTTTTGCTAAAGAATTTTCCTTGGCTATTTGAAGGCATATATACATCTATTTCACCTAAAGTATAATATCCCATAAAAATAATTTTCTTTAAATTTTTGCAACTACCAAAATTGCCTGGACTTATAATATAGTCTTTTGTTATATAAATTGCTTCAAGGACATCACTCTTCCATGTACCATAATAACCCAAATTCATATACCAAATACCTAGCTTTTTCACGGGATACCCATATATTATTTCCGGTACTACTAAATGCCTTTGTTGCATGCCAGTTTCAGATAAACCGTAAATTATCGCGCACTCCATCGGCAAATCCTCTCTGTTTATTTTATATACTTTATATATAAAATAACCGTTTTCATATTTAGGGTCAAGATTACATCCGCTAAACACTAATAAATTTGATACCAACATACATACTGCTAAAAACAATAAAACCACTTTATTTTTGTTCATTTTTTTCTCCTTTTTAAATAATCTCACTTTATTTCCTATGTATTTATTAAGGCAAATTGTGCCTGTTTTCTTTTGGTGATTTTTTAATACCCAAATCTTACATAGACCTTATTCCTCCTTTTTATTAATTTTTATAATTACAATAAGTATAAATCTTATTTATATTCCATATTAAAACTTGTCAAAAAAAGTCTGTTTTTGTAAAAATTAGATTTTTAATTTTTAATCCATTTGGCATACAATTTAGTTGTGTCGGCGAAGCTTTCCCAAACCGTACTCGGCGATATTTTTTCGCCCCAATTGCCGTTTGTTCCGTCTTGGGTATACCATCCTAAAAATGTAAATCCCGACCTTGTGGGAATAGATAAAGCTGAATTTGCTCCGTAAGCAATATTAACGGTACTTTCATCTTCGCCGTTGTTTTTGTAAAGCGTCACAACTGTGATATGAATGTTTATATTGTCGATGTAATCTGACCACAATATATTTTGTTTATAAGTCTCTATCAGCCGAGCGGCAACATATATAACTAAGTTTTCGTTAACAGCATCAAAAACAGATTGGCCGATATAGATGATATTATTTATATTGCTTACATATACCGTATGCAGATTAGTGCAGGAAGCAAAAGCAAAACTGCCGACATTTGACATATGATCTCCCAAATTAACAGTTTCGATAATGTCATTGTCGTAAAAAGCATATGCGCTGACAGTATCATATTCCGATAAATCCACATTTATAGCAGTGCCATTGTATTTTATTAATGCTGTCCCTACAGCGATAAAATCCGCTGTATTTTCAGTAAGCCACGGCGTGCCAAAAAACGCATCGTCTAAGACTAAATCAACGTAATTACCGCATACATTTTGCAATGCCGTACAGTTTTCGAAAGCTTTTTCCCGAATGTATCTGACATTATTTAAATCAATTGAATGTAAATGAGAGTTGCCTAAAAATGCGTATTCTGCTATACCGTTTATATTGTCGGGGACAGTGAAGGAAGTAATAATTGAATCAAGAGTACTTCTTTTGTTGGGATAACAAAGAAGAATCTCCGACCCGTTGCCGCAAGAATACAATACGTTATCTATTACGGTATTAAGCTCATTTTTTTCATTTACCGTTATTGTTTCTAAATTTTTACATCCGACAAAAGGATAACTGATTATTGCGTTTTCTGCTATATATGCCGAATTTATTCCGCTGTTTCTGAAAGCAAAATCCTCAATTCTTGTGATAGTTTCCGGCAAATTGAAAGATGAAAGCTTAGAGCAGTTTTGAAAAGCATTAAAACCGATTTCGGACAATACAGTTGAATCGTCTAAATCAGTCGAAACCAAATTTTGACAGTTTTCAAAAGCTTTATACCCTATGTTTTTTAGCATAAGCGTAGAACCGTTGATAATTTTCAACGAACTGCAATTAGCAAAAGCCCCATAACCTATTTCTTCCAAATTGCTATTAGTTTCGCCGCCATAGTTAAGATTTACCGTTTCGAGATTGTAACAATCTTTGAAAGCTTCGTATCCTATCTTATCAACCTTAAAAGGTATATTAATTGTCTTTACGGCGTTTATGTATGCATTATTATTAAATGCACACCGTCCTATCTCAATAACAGTTTTACCATCTATAACTTGTGGTATGTTTAAAACAGAATCTGATACATTTTCTTTTATTCCGTAAATAATTACCGTAGTTTGGGTTTTTTGTCCGTAATTGAAAATACAAGTTTCGGGTTGCTCGGGAGTGTCTTCACCGTCATCTCCATCAGTATCACCGCAAGCAGTGCACAACGCTAAAACAAGCGTTACAAAAAAACAAAAGACAATTAGATAAAATTTCTTCTTCATATTAACCTCTCTTTATTTTTATTTAGTTATCTTTTGTATAAAATTTTGTTTGTATATATTATGAAATTATAAAAACTTATGTATATTATAGCACAAGAACAAATTTTGTCTATATCTAAAACGGTTACTTTAAACCTATTGCATTTTTTTATTATTAAAAGTATAATACATTTATTAAAAAGTATGGTGAGTTATGAGACTAGATAAATTTTTAAAAGTATCGCGAATACTCAAACGGCGTACTGTCGCCAACGAAGCGTGTCAAGGCGGAAAGGTTACCGTCAACGGAAAGTCCGCTAAGCCCGGAGCACAGATAAAGGAAGGCGATACGGTCAGCGTAGGATTTGCTTACGGAAAATTGGTTTTTATTGTATTGGATACCCGTGAAAACGTTAAAAAAGACGATGCCGCAACTATGTACAAGATAATCGAGAGTGATACGAAAAATGACTGATGAAACAAAAAACTGGGTTATTGTCCTCGCCGCCGGAAAAGGCAACAGATTTGGTGCAGACAAAATGTTTATCGACTATTTAGGTGCGCCGCTTATACGCACTACATTGTCAACAGTAAAACAAGTCTGCAACAATATTATACTTGTTGTAAACGAAGCTAAGCGCGAAAAGTTTATCAGCCTTTTTGGCGACGAAGTAATTTATGTCAACGGCGGACAAACACGCACCGAATCGGTATTAAACGCTTTAAACGCTCTGCCTTCTTGTGCTCAATTTGTAGCAATACATGACGGAGCACGACCCTTTGCAAGCGCAAATTTGTTTATTAAGTTATTTAAAGAAGCGGAGGAAAAAGGCAATGCTATCCCGATAGTACCTTTAAGCGGCACAGCATACGCTATAACCGACAAGATTATTCCCTTGTGCAGAAGCGCAAT
Organism: uncultured Clostridia bacterium; assembly: GCA_937915515.1. GTDB lineage: Bacteria > Bacillota > Clostridia > Christensenellales > CAG-314 > SFEB01. Next base: position 2,848 of record CALGIK010000022.1, on the reverse strand, counting down.
CACCTTAGTACAAACCCCGCAGGTTTTTGACGTAAAAAAGATTAAGGAAGCTTATGACCTTCATAACAAGGCTACTACCGATGACAGCCAAATTTATTTTAATAGATTTAATAGCTTAAATTTTGTAGAAGGCGAGCGTAATAATCAAAAAATTACCTATCAGCAGGATTTAACAGAATATAGGACAGGGATAGGCTTTGACGCTCATAGGTTGGGCGAAAACCGCAATTTGGTTTTGTGCGGCGAAAAAATTCCTTTTGCGTTAGGACTCATCGGGCACAGTGACGCTGACGTGCCTGTACACGCTTTAATTGACGCTCTCCTGTCGGCTTCGGGTCAAAAAGACATAGGCAGTTTGTTTCCCGACAGTGATGATAACTATAAAGATATAAGCAGTTTGGTTTTACTTAAAAAAACTCTGGAATTATGCCAACAGTTAGGTTTTAGCGTAGTCAATGTCAGTATTGCAATTATGGCGCAGGAGCCTAAACTTGCCCCCTTTATAGATAAAATGCGTAAAAACTTGTGCGCCGTATTAAAAGTGCCATTGAGTCAGATAAATATCAGCGCAACAACTACTGAAAACCTCGGAATAACGGCTAAGGGCGAAGGCATAGCAAGCCAAGCGGTTGTTTTGCTAAAAAAATAATATTCTTAACCGCAACGGCTCTTATAATTACAACTACCTATACCTATGACGCATACGAATACGAAAAATGGGATTTATTGAGTAGAACTTAAATATTACAATCAGTCTTTTGACATAGCCTTGCAAAAATAAAATCAAATTTCGTGAAGTTTTCATGAAAAAATCTATTTACGAGTTATTTGCATTCATTATTATTTCCATACTTCTATCAAAACCACAATATATTGTACGTAATAAAAAAATAACCACAAGATATTATGGTTATTTTTGGTGCCGATGACCGAACACCAAATTAGCCGCTACAAGTTGCCTTGGTTGTTGTATGTATTAAAAAAAGATTTTAGTTTTCTATTCTTGTTAATTTTTTAGTAACTAACGGAAAAGCTGCAATAATTGTCGCTCTCTTTTTAGTAGTTGGTCTAAAAGGCTATTTTATTGATTTCTCTACAATGAATACATTTATCATATTAAAACAAAAATTTTGGACAAAAAATAAAAATTATATTGACAAACCAAATTTATTGTAGTATATGTAATATATTATAATACTCTTAAGATAAAGTTTTTGATTATTTCAATTCAATAGCTTAGGGGTATTTTATGCAATTAAACCTAGGCAATACCTCTTACAAAAAAGGGAGATATTGCTTTTTTAAATATAGACATATATGTTTTTACCATATAATACATTGCACAAGTGCGTAGAAATAGAATACAATATGTATTATAATATGAGCATTTATCCGCCTCATGATAATCAACACGGTTTAGGTGCGTAATTTTAATATAATATAATAAAAGAGTTATGCATATATAATTTTAAAAAAATCCTATTGCAGTAAACATACTAAAAAAATTTAGCGAAGGAGAAACAAAATGAAAACAAAGACTATAGCAGTATTATTGCTTATGATGATAGCAATGAGCTTGATGTTGACTGGATGCAAGGATGATGAGTTTGACGACAGGCCGATCAAACTGACAATGGAGGTTCATATTCCTACAGGAAGGTACAGTATGGGGAAGCCCGTTTATGAACAAGTAGAAATAGATAAAACCTACGAATTGTCATACACCGGAACAAATCCTGATATTAGTGTCAGAATAAAGTATAAAAAGCAGGATGTTACGGCAAAAGTAAAGGACTTGATACATGTGAGATACTCTTATTTAGATGTATGGGGAGACAATGCTATAGAACCAGGAAGATATGAAGTTAGGGCAACCTTTAATAGTGTTTATCCCTTTGATAAACGTTATAATACCATGGATATCCGATTTTATATAATTATAACCGAACCTAATTAATGATTAATTTTTAGAAATCAAAAAGGAGAAGTAAAATGGAAAAACGCAAAAACAGTTTAAGAAATTTTACAAAATTATATTTCTCTTCTGTTTTCGAGTGCCTGCGATAATGTGGCGTGGTCTGTATATTCTATTTCGCTGCCTAAGCTGATGCCTTGCGCTAAGCAGGAAACTCTTATTCCCAAAGGCTTAATAAGTTTTGCTAAATACAACGCTGTCGCTTCACCTTCAACCGTAGGATTTGTGGCTACGATTACTTCCTTAACTTTTGCATCCAGCCTGTTTAAAAGCTGTTTTATACGCAAATCGTTGGGTCCTATGTTATCCATAGGGTTTAAAACTCCGCCCAAACAATGATATACGCCTTTAAACTCGTTAATTTTTTCCAGCGCCAAAACGTCGCGTGCATCTTTTACCACGCAAATAATGCTTTTATCTCGAATCTGACAGATTTTACAGGGGTCGGTCTCGGTAAAATTGCCACAGACGGAACAAAGCTTTACGTTTTTTTTAGTATCGATAAGAGTTTTTGCAAATTCCTCAACTTGCGCATCGTTCATATCGAGAATTTTATATGCATATCTTTCCGCCGTTTTTGCGCCTACCGACGGCAGTTTTGTAAATTGATTGATAAGCCGAGCTATGGGGCTGATATATTCCTTCAAGTTTAAACAAGTCCTCCCAAGCCTTCAAAAGCGCCCATTTTTTCGGAATACGCTTCGTCCGCCTGACTGTATGCGTCGTTTATCGCCGCTATTAACAGGTCTTCGAGCATTTCGATATCCTCTGTATCAACGGCTTTCGGGTCAATGGAAATAGAGGATATTATTTTTTTGCCGTTTACGGTGACTTTAACCAAGCCGCTGCCTGCCGTGCCAATTAGTTCCTCCT
>CALGIK010000021.1 GCA_937915515.1 uncultured Clostridia bacterium | reverse complement strand
CCCCTGTTGTCAGCATGGCGCTTAACATTATCGACAAAATAAATCTCGAAAAGGGCGACCATGTAGCTATTTTTGGAGGCGGAAAATTAGGCATCGTTTTGGCGTGCTTAATCAACTATTATCAAGCTGTCCCTATTTTTGTCATTTCAAATCCTAAGATGCAGCAAATAGCCCTGCAAAAAAATATATTTTATACTTTTAATGACGACGAAAAAGCTAATGAGGAAATTTTTGCCGCAACAGGCGGCAGGCTTTGCGAAAAAGTGGTTTATCTTTGCGATGCGGCAATAAATGTAGAAAAGGCAATAGACGCATGCGGTATTAACGCTATTTTTTGCGTGGGCGGTTGGCTTAACACAAAATGCAATCTCAATTTGCAGTATATTCAAGACAAAAACATCACTGTAAACAGTGTCGATAACTGCTACGGGAATTTTCCCTCCGCGCTAAACTTATTGACAAACGGATTAATCAAAGTCGACGATTTTGATTACGAGGAGTTGTCTTTTAATGACCTTGACAAAACAATACCACAAGTGAAGGAAGACCAACCTTTATATCAAAACATTATTATAACATTTGAATAATTCTTTATTTTGTTTTAAGCCGCAGCAAGCGGCTTTTTTTGTTAATTAAGATATTTTGGTGCGCAAAAATTTATTATGTCACCCGCTCCAAGCACCAACAGCAAATCATTTTTATTTAAGCGCTTTTTAAAATAACTTGATGCTTGACCAAAGCTGTTTAAAGCTATGCAAGAGGTGTTCTCGTTTATCCTTTTTGCCAAACTTTTATGGTCCGCTCCTTTTATAGGTTTTTCCCTTGCGGCGTAAACAGGCAAAACCGCCACCTCTTTTACTCCATTAAAACAACAGGCAAAATCCGCCATTAAACTTAGTGTGCGCGTGTAGGTATGAGGCTGAAAAAGTACATAGATGTTTTGATAGCCCAATTCATGAGCTGCTGATATTGTAGCTGTTATCTCTGTTGGATGATGAGCATAATCAGCGATAACATTAGTAAAATTACATTCAAAAGCTTGAAATCTTCGATTGACTCCCTTAAAGCAATTTATCCCTTCCGCTATTGTCTGATGCGGCAAATCAAACTGTTTGGCAACGGCATATGCCGCAAGAGCGTTTAAAATATTGTGCTTACCTGCGATATTCAATTTGATTGTTCCTAAATTTATATTAGAGCTGAATACGTCAAAACTATAAACGCCGTTTTTTGAAGAAAGATTTTTTGCATAATAAGTGTTTGATTCATCAAAACCGAAAGTGACGGTGTTTTTTTTGAAATTTAATTTATCCGTCAGCTTCTCGTTAATGACGGCTACTCCCTCTTGTCTGGTGTTTTGGGCAAAAAGGGAAAAAGCATTAAATATATCCTCACTTGTTTTATAGCAATCGGTATGGTCAAGTTCTGCGTTTAGCAAGACGGAAATATAAGGATAAAAACTTAAAAAACTCTTTTTGTATTCGCATGCCTCGGCAACGCAAAAGTCGCCGTCACCTATGTGCAAATTGCCGTCGTTACGGTATTCGCCGCCTAAAAACAGCGTGGGTGACAATCCGGAATGCCGCAATGTTTCGTATATTAAAGCTGTTGTAGTGGTTTTTCCGTGACTGCCGCTTACTGCTATATTATATTTGTATCCGTTAAAAACTTCGCCTAATAAATCTGCTCTATTGATAGTTTTTATACCCTTGCTTTTACAAAAAACAACCTCGCTGTTAAAAGAAGAAACTGCGCTTGTGTATACGCAAAAATTTGTATCTATAGGAACATTTTTTTTGGCGTGACCGATAGCAATTTTCGCACCGTTTTGTCTGAGTATTTTTATTTGGTTATTTTCGACCAAATCGCTGCCGCTGATCAAAAAACCGTTTTTTATGTAATACATAGCTAGTGCGCTCATGCTTATTCCGCCTATACCTACAAAGTGTATTTTAACAATATTTTCGATATTTTTTTTCATTTTTTTAGTTACCTCCATCAATAATTACCTAAAAACAGTTAAAATTGGAATTTTGTGACAATTTTATGGTAAAAATCTAAAATTTTTTTATGATAAGTGTTGAAATTTGTTTTCAGATAGTGTATAATGCTTGTATCTAATAAGGCTATGTGACCAAAATCACACGCTTAGCATAAGGAGTGTATTTTATGAAATTTACTGACGTGAGAATAAGAAAGGTAGATAAGGATGACAATAAGCTGAGAGCTATAGCTTCTGTTACCATTGATGATTGTTTTGTAATCCATGACATCAAAATCATAGAAGGTACAGACAGCCTGTTTATAGCAATGCCCAGCCGCAAAACAAAGGAAGGCGAATATAAAGATATTGCACATCCTATCAATATGGAAACACGTAAAGAATTGTCTGAAATCATATTAAAAGCATACGAACAAGCAGAATAATTTATGCTTTCTTGACTACATATTGTTTTTACCTGAAAGCGTTGAGGAAACCTTCAACGCTTCTTTCTTATTTTGATAAAATTTTGGGTATTGCTGCAAAAAGTGTTAAACGTAATTTTTGTGTTGCACTTAGTAAATGATTTTAATTAAACTAAAATTAAATGGCTTGTCGCCCGTACAATACAGACTTCAAGCCATTTAACCAGTTATTCAATTTTAATCCCAAACTTTTATGGGGTGCAATTCATTGGTAAAGATATTTTTGTTTATAATTATTTATTTTACTGTCGATTTATTTTTTCTTATTAAATAGCTTACGACACTGCCCATAATTATTATAAACAGAGCAACGGCAAAGGCAACAGCCAAAACCTGCCAATACTCATTGACTGCGACGAGTCCAAGCAATTGACGTACAAAGGGCAAATAAAGAGCAAGGATAACCAATCCTGCGCTTGTAAACGCCACAAGCCCAGTTATCAGCGTATAAGGATAGCACATGACGATAAGCGCCAAAACGCCCGAAACAGTCATTGCAACAACGCCTAAAGTTTCTGTCTGCACATCGGGTATACCTAAAAAATGCGCATACAGATATACGATAAGCACACTGAAACTTAATGCCAATCCGCTGGGTATTGTCTTTAATAGAGTGTTGGTAATAAATTTGCCTTTTATTAAATTATTATTAGGTCTTAAAGCTAAAAAGAAAGAGGGCAAACCTATAACCAAAAATTCGATTAAATAAAGACTTCTCGGCTCAAAAGGATAGGACTTACGCATAATCAGCATCAATAAAGTAGTAAAAATAGTCATTGTCGTTTTCATTAAAAACAAACTGCTGCTGTTTTGAATATTGTTGACGACACGCCTGCCTTCCGCAACGACATTGGGCATACTGTGAAACTTGCTGTCAAGAAGCACCAAATGGGCAACGGTTTTGCTTGCCTGACTGCCCTCTGCCATAGCTACAGCACAATCGGCTTCCTTCATGGCTAAAATATCGTTTACGCCGTCCCCCGTCATGGCTACCGTTCTGCCTTTTTTCTTAAAGGACTTTATAAGCAATGCTTTTTGTTCGGGCGAGACACGTCCAAAAACCGTATACTTATCGGATGCGGCAATAACTTCTTTGTCGGATAATCCATGCAAACTGATAAAGTTTTGAGCGTTTTTTATACCCGCTTTAGCGGCTATTACCGATACGGCTTTAGCGTTGTCGCCGCTTATTACCTTTATATCGACATTGTTCTGTTTAAACCAATTTATGGTTTCTACGGCGTCAGGACGCAAAGTATCCGACAATACAATGACTGCCGCAGCCTGCATATCTTCCGGCAACTTGTTTTGACAAATCTGCTTGCCGCTTATACAAACTACCAAGACACGCATCCCTTGACATATGTATTGGTCCAATTTTTTTTCGAGAGCGTCGTCGGGCTTACAGACATATCCTAAAGCGCCGATAGCTATTGTGCCAAAATCAAAAGAAGCGGCGCTGAATTTTCGTTCCGACGAAAAAGCAATAACGCTTATAGGCGCCCTGTTTTGCTGACCAAAATGTTTTTTAGGGGCCCCTGCCGTTAGGTTAGTCTC
>CALGIK010000020.1 GCA_937915515.1 uncultured Clostridia bacterium | reverse complement strand
CGGTACGGAATGGTGGTCAATTCAATTGATGCAAACCGTTATGCTTACGCAGGGAGTTACGTATAAAGCTACCGTTGTTGCTAAAAGTCCGCAAAACAACGCTATTTCGTTCTCGTACGAAGACCCGTCCAACAACTGGCGTATGCTGATGGGCGGCGTAAACGCGCAAAAACTGGATACCGACTTCACGGAATACACGAGTTACTATACAGCCGATCAATCATATTCGACAGCTAAGGCAGTAATGTACCTTGGTCACCAACTTGAGACTGATACCATCGAGGGTGGCGTTCCGCACGAAGTGATTATTAAGTCGGTGCGTATTGAGGTTGTAGAAGTTTGCCCCGAAGTGCAGTTTTCTACGGTTCCTTCATTGTCGCTGACTTATGACGGATTTACACTGGACGCTGATGATGGCAGCGGTAAGACGTATATTGACCTTATGGACGGCGTGACTGCGACAGCGGGCGGTGATGATGTAACCGACATGATAGAAATTGTGGGAGATATTACGCCTAACATCTACGCCAATACCAACTTCATTCTTACGTACCTTGTTAAGAATTCCAACGGGCTTATCGGCTTCTTTAAAAGGCGCGTGACTGTCACATTTACGCGTACGGACTCATGGGAGATTTTTAACTCCGACTTTATTAATGGTCTTGCCGCGTGGACAGTGGACATGAACCAGACCGAAGCGAGGAACAGCAACGCCGATTTTCTTAAGACTGACGAGGGTATGCAAATTACTATGGTTCAGCGCGGTTCAGCGGATTGGCATATGCAACTTGAGCAGTCTGGCATCAGTTTCAGTCCCACTCATACCTACGACATAGTAATAAAGGTGAAGGCTACGAATATGGGTAGCCAACAGAATACGGCGATAGAGATTGCTTACAACCCGGGTACCGGATTTGTGAAGTACAAGGAAATGTCGACGGCGATTGTGCTTACCGAAGAATGGCAAGAAATTGTTATGCACTTTGAACCAGAGGAAAACATTGCGCAGGCGCGCATAGGTTTCCAATTCGGACGGCTCAGTCCTGGTACTGTAGTAACTATTGAGTACTTTAAGATTAACGTTGTAGACTGAAGGACACATTAATGCAATTGTTTTAGTATTAAGCCAAATTGATTTTCACTCTGCCGCCGCAATTGAGCGGCGGCAGAGTGCTGTATTTTGTGTTTTTATCATTTGTACTAAACGTAATCGCTGTTTAAATACGGTTACTAAACGCAAGTTAGTTTTTGCCTTCATTGGTATTGCTATGGAAAGACGCGAAATTGGTATTGCTATGGAAAGACGCGAATTTAATCTTAGGATTTGTCTTGTCGCGTTAATTGCGCGGGCGCGGTTTTGCCCGTACTTATGGCTGCGTTTGCCGTTTTATGTACAACAAAGTTTAAAAAATATTAGTAAGGATATTGACGATGAACGAAGGAAGAAGACTTGTAACACTGACAATAGGCGCGCCTGCGGGGCAGCCCGATCCGTACGTGATTTTTTCGCGCGGTAAGTATTATTTATACGCAACTGGAGCTGAGGGCGTTGCAGTATACGAATCTGAGGACTTGTCCGATTTTATCTATCGCGGTACGGCATTAAGTGTGACGGGGCAAAAGGAATACTGGGCGCCTTGTGTGGTTGAGGATGACGAGAAATATTACATGTATTACTCGTCCATGTCTACGGATACTGATGACGTGCATATGCAGAGGCTAAAAGTTGCCGTGTCAGCCGACCCGCTTGGCAAGTTTGAGTATGTGTGTGATCTGTTGCCACCGTTTTCCATTGACGCACACGTTGTAAAGAACGGGGCGGGGGAGCGTTTTTTGTTTTATTCATTGAACGATTATGACGCGGCGCGGGCGGGTACTTACATAGCTGTAGACAGGATGCCCACCTCTTTTTCAGTTGCGAGAAAGCCCGTTGCCGCGGTTGTTCCCACGCTTAATGAGGAGATTTTTCAGCGCAACCGCTTTAAGGCGGGGCAGCATTGGCATACCGTCGAGGGCGCGTTTTACTTCTTTGCGGACGGTACACACTTTTTGATGTACAGCGGCAACTGCTATCAAAAGCCGGAGTATTATATCGGCTACGCTACGGCAAAAGGGAGTGCAGATGACGACCTGACGAAAGTCAAATTCAAAAAGTACCCCGACGAACTGACTTACGCGCCGCTACTGTCCAAGAGTGCGGACGAAGAGGGCACGGGTCACAACAGCATAATCACCGCCGGGGACAAGCGTTACATTGTTTACCATGCGCGCGACATCGACATCAAGACCGGTGAGGATAACCGCACGGCAAGAATAAGGACGTTGGAGGTCAATGGGGGTAAGTTGAATAAGGGATGTTCAAATCCACTTGTGCGGATAGAGCAATTGAACAAAAAGGGTTTATTAATAAAAATAAAAGAAAAGAGATAAAGCAAGTTCAAAACACAATATTATATAGTGAAAAAGAGTTAAAAACACCATAGAAGATAGTAAAAAAGGGGCGTATACATACGCTCCTTTTTGATGTGTCTTGATGGTAGGAACAAGTGGACTCGAACCACCGACCCCCACCTTATCAGGGTGGTGCTCTAACCAGCTGAGCTATGTTCCTGCGTGTAAAGTCTGCTTATATGACACCTTTGTTTAAACTGGTGGAGGTAAGCGGATTCGAACCGCTGACCCCCTGCTTGCAAGGCAGGTGCTCTACCAACTGAGCTATACCCCCAAAAAAAAGGTGTCGTTCAAAAGCGACTGTTATGTATTATAGAACATTTAGGGTGTTTCGGTCAAGTGTTTGATAAAAAATATTTGAAATAATTTATGTATATTTTTTACCAATTTTTATAAACATCAAAAGCAAAAAACAGACCTATTTTGTTCAGTACATATTAAAACATATTATCAAAATTTTTTCAATAAAAACAACCTAATAAATCAAAAATAAAAAATACCCACACTAAGCAATTTAATGTGGGTATGATTTATTTTTAATCAGTTTTAACTTATTATCCAAATAAGGCTAGAAGTATTCCCGCTGCTACAGCAGAGCCTATAACACCTGCTACATTAGGACCCATAGCATGCATCAATAGATAATTATTGCTGTTAGCTTTTTGACCCTCAATTTGGGACACTCTTGCTGCCATAGGCACTGCTGAAACTCCGGCAGAACCGATAAGGGGATTGATTTTACCTTTGGTTATTATGCTCATCAATTTTCCAAACAACAGACCGCCCACAGTACTAAATACAAAAGCAAATAATCCAAGAAGAATAATTTTTATAGTTTCAGGTCTTAAAAATGTTTCTCCTACAGCGGTTGCTCCTACTGTCAATCCCAAAAATATGGTAACTATATTAATAAGAGCGTTTTGAGCGGTAGATGACAATCTTTCTACCACGCCCGATTCTCTAAACAAATTACCAAGCATAAGCATACCGATTAATGGAGCAACAGTAGGCAAAAACAAAACGCATAATACTGTTACTATTATAGGAAAACAAATCTTTTCAGCTTTAGAAACTTGACGAGGCTCTTTCATTACAATTTCACGCTCTTTTTTGGTGGTTAAAAGCCTCATAATAGGCGGTTGAATCATTGGTATAAGCGCCATATACGAGTAAGCCGCAATGGCAATTGCAGGCAAAAGATGGGGTGCAAGTGCTGTTGTGAGATATATTGCAGTAGGACCATCAGCTCCTCCGATGATAGCTATAGAAGCCGCTTCTGCCGCTGAAAAGCCCAAAGCAATAGCAACGACAAATGCAACGCTAATTCCAAACTGTGCTCCTGCACCCAAAAAAAGATTAGATGGACGAGAAATCAAGGGACCAAAATCAGTCATAGCCCCGATACCCAAAAATATCAAAGAAGGATAGATTCCTTTTTTTACACCCAAATATAGATAATATAACAATCCACCGTTTTCATCTCCTATTGCTTCTTTCATTAATCCTGTTTTGGGAAGATTGGCAAGCAGCATTCCAAAGGCTATGGTTATAAGCAACATAGGTTCAAATTTTTTGACTATGGCAAGAAACAATAAAACAAAGGCAATCAGTATCATAACTGATTCCTGCCAAGTAATATTGGCAAACCCCGATTCTTTCCATAATTTTATGATAGCATCTATAATCATTATTTTTCCTCCTCAAGCGATTTGATTGAAGCCAAGCGAAAAACCTTTTTAGCTCCTTGTTCATCTATAACTGTTGTATATATGGGATTGTTTTTATTGCTTATATTTGATTGTTGTATTTGGCTGTTTTTAGTTTTATCGTCTTTTTTCTTTTTAAAAATCCTTTTAAAATTAGGTCTTTTAATATTATTAATTATCAAAGAAAATAGCTTTATCAAAAAATATAATATAGCAAGCACTATAATAACCATTCCAAAGCAAAACAAAGCCGTTAGTACGCTTTCCCAAAAACTCATATAAACCTCCATAAAAATATAATAAGGGCGGGAGCATAATGCTTCCCACCCCAAAAGCCAATCTTGAAACAGAATTTTTTTCTGCCAACCGAATGCAATAAATATATAATTTGTTTAAATGATATATAAAATAAGCTTTTTTGTCAAATATTTTAAAACTTTTTGATTTATATAAATTATGTGATTTGTTTTTGAAATTACCAAATATTAGGATGCTTGACTTCTTTCAAGGGCTTGTCTTATAATGAATTATTATGATTAATATACCAAAAGGCACCAAGGATATTTTGCCTGACGAGAGCTACAAATGGCAATATATAGAAGAAATCTTCCGTAAAACAGCTGGAAGATACAATCTAAAAGAAATACGAACTCCTGTTTTTGAGCATACAGAGTTGTTTGAGCGAGGAGTGGGAGAGACTACCGATATTGTCAACAAAGAGATGTACACCTTTTTGGATAAAGGCGGACGTTCAATTACCCTAAAGCCTGAGGGCACTGCGGGAGTAGTAAGAGCGTTTATAGAGTCATTGTCAGGCTCAGCAATGCCTGTCAAGATGTATTATATTATACCTGCTTTTCGTTATGAAAGACCTCAAGCTGGCAGATTAAGACAGTTTCATCAATTAGGAGTTGAGATTTTTGGAGCAAACGGGGCTGAAAGCGATGCAGAAGCCATAATGTTTGCACAAGATTTTCTTAACTTGGTAGGGATAAAAAGCCTTGACCTCCATATCAACAGTATAGGTAGCGGAGAATGCCGAAAAAGGCACAGCGAGGTTTTAAAACAATATCTCAATGACAATGCTATGAGCTTGTGTCCTGTATGCCGTGACCGAATTAATAAAAACCCCTTAAGGGCATTAGACTGCAAAGAAGAATCATGCAAAGATGTTATGAATAATGCGCCTAAGACTTTGGACTTTTTGGACAGTGAGAATAAAGAGCATTTTGAACATCTGAAAAGAATACTTGATTTCAATAATATACAATATAATATTAATCCAAGGCTAGTAAGAGGACTTGATTATTATACTAAGACAGTATTTGAGTTTATACCTTCTGTCAAGACATCAGCTCAAGAAACTGTTTGCGGCGGCGGAAGATATGATAATCTCATAGAGTCTTTGGGCGGCAAATCCATGCCTGCTGTTGGCTTTGCAATAGGAATTGAAAGATTGCTTATTGCCTTAGAAAATAGCGGTGTAAAAATTGAAGACAAGAACATTCTTGATGTTTTTGTGGCGGTAACTTCTGAAGTTCCTGCTGAAGTTGCTATTAAGCTTACCAGAAAGTTGCGTTCTGCTGATATATCGGCAGATTATGACCAGTTATTTAGAAGCCTAAAAGCTCAATTTAAATATGCTGATAAGCAAAATGCACGATTTTGTATAACTGTAGGCGGCAATGAGTTGGAATCGGGAATATTTTCTATAAAAGATATGAAAAGCGGCGATGTAATATCTGCCGAACAAGATAAAATAGTTGAAATTATTAAGGAGCA
>CALGIK010000019.1 GCA_937915515.1 uncultured Clostridia bacterium | reverse complement strand
GCTTAGTTTATCTGCAATAAAACAATTTGGTTTTGGATTATCAACAGATTGGACAAGCTTAGTCGAAACATTAAAGGAAAATGTTATAAGCGACCAAACAGCGGTTAAAGCCGGTTTAATAATCAAAAAGGAAGAGGGAGGTTTTTTTGACAGCTTAGGTCAAAGACTGATAATACCTATTTTTGATATTAGCGGCAACGTAATAGCATTTGGAGGACGCACTTTTTCGGACGATAAAACAGTTGCCAAATATAAAAACACGTCAATCACTCCTATTTTTGATAAAAGCAAAACGCTCTACGGTCTTAATTTTGCCAAAAAAGCCAAACAAGGCGGAAACCTCGATTTTATCATTATTGTCGAAGGTTATATGGACGCTGTTATGCTGCATCAGGCAGGTTTTGTGCAAGCTGTTGCAAGCATGGGCACTTCCCTAACTGTAGAACAGGCAAAGCTTATTAAACGTCTTGTCAATACGGTTTACATATGCTACGACGGCGACGCCGCAGGCAAAGCGGCAACGCTGAGAGGACTTGATATCCTCAAAGAGCAAGGGCTTGAGGTGAAAGTCGTCGAGATGCCGCAAGGAGTTGACCCCGACGAATTTATTAAACAAAAGGGCAATCAGGCATATAAAAGCCTTTTAGCTAAAGCATTGCCGCTTACCGATTACAAGTTGAAAATAACAAAACAGCAATATTTGCCAAAAACGGAAAGTAAAGCGGCTATAAATGATTTTAGGCGTAAATACGCCGAGCAAGCGCTGTCTTTACTAAAACCTTTATCGGCAGTCGAGAGGGAAACCTACATAAAAGCTGTGAGCGAAGATACGGGGCTTTCCGTTGATTTTTTGCGTAAACAGCTCGAAAGCAATCCTGCCGTTAATCAAAAAGTGCAAGAGACCGAGTCCGCAATAAAAAACGGACAGCTTAAAGCCGAAGTTTTTGTTTTGGCATGTAAACTTAACAACAAAACTTATGCCGACGATGACAAGATTTTTGTCAGCAAAAACGCTTTTATCAACGAAGTGTTTGAATTTATCAAGATATGCCGAAAATCTAATAAACGTGCCGCAATAGGAGATTTATACAGACTTAATACAGCTCAAACAAATGAAAAAATTATTGGGATTATTATTAATGTTCCGTTTTTGAATGACGAAATAGACAGACTTTGTTATTTAGACTGCATAGAATTGCTTACCAAAACGGAATGGACAGAACAGCTTGAGGAGTTGAAAAACGCTTATTCTGTCGAAACGGATGCTAACGCAAAACGGGATATATTAACAAAAATTGCGGTTTTAACGCAGAAAATAAATGCCAAAGCATGATGGAGGATTGCTGATGGAAAATAATGAAAAGCAAAAGAAAATTAATCAGTTTTTAACGGAAATACGGACAGATAACGCCAAAGGCTACGTCACATATGAGGAAGTAGAAGCTAAGCTTGAGAAAATGCGTTTAGTATTGACGGAAGAAGAAAATGCCGAATTGTACAAGATGATGGACGATGCCAACATTAATATAGTTGATGTTGCCCCCGGTACAATGGATTTAGCAAAAGGCGTAGTGGACGTAAGCATTGACGACCCCGTAAAAATGTATTTAAAGGATATAGGCAAAGTACCGTTATTAAGCGGCGATGAGGAGTCCGATTTAGCTAAAAGGATGCAGGAAGGTGACGAAAATGCAAAGCAGAAACTCAGCGAAGCAAATTTAAGGCTTGTGGTAAGCATAGCAAAAAGATACGTCGGACGGGGCATGCTGTTTTTAGACTTGATACAGGAAGGCAACTTAGGTTTGATGAAAGCCGTCGAAAAATTTGACTACACAAAAGGTTTTAAGTTTAGCACATACGCAACTTGGTGGATACGTCAAGCCATTACGCGCGCAATAGCAGACCAAGCACGCACTATCCGCATACCCGTACATATGGTGGAAACTATAAATCGACAGGTCAGAGTAAGCCGCAGCTTATTGCAGCAATTAGGACGTGAGCCTACTCCTGAGGAGATAGCCAAGGAAATGGGCGTCACCGAAGATAAAGTTATGGAAATTCAGAAGATTGCACAAGACCCCGTCAGCCTTGAAACTCCTATCGGCGAAGAAGAAGACAGCCACCTTGTGGATTTTATCGAAGACGATAAAACAATCGCTCCCAGCGACGTAGCCGCTTACGCTATGCTGAAAGAACAAATGATAGGCGTGCTGCACAAACTTACTCCCCGTGAGGAAATGGTTTTAAGGTTGCGTTACGGTATTGACGACGGACGTCCGCGCACTCTTGAGGAAGTCGGAAGGGAATTTAACGTTACCAGAGAGCGTATCAGACAGATAGAAGCAAAGGCACTGCGTAAACTTCGTCATCCCTCAAAGAAAAAGAAGCTGGAAGATTTTTTGGAGTAAGAATTGGCATCAAAACGAATATCAAAAATTGTCTCCGTAATACCGATGGTAAACACGCTTATCGATGTGGGCTGCGACCATGGCAAAATAGGCATCGAAGCGTTGCAAAGGGACAAAGCAAAACAAGTGTTTTTTACTGACATCAGCGCAAAATGCCTTTCTAAAGCGCAAAACTTAGCTGACAGCCGCAATTTAAGGGATATGTGTCAATTTATCTGCGGCTTTGGCGTGTGCGGATTGGTTGCCGACTGCGCTTGTATTGCAGGTTTAGGCGGACTTGAAATAATAAAAATAATTTTTAACAGCACGCATAAGTTTGATTGTCTTGTTATTAATCCCATGCGCAACGCAACAGAAGTACGGAAAGTTTTGCAAAAGGATTATTTTTTTGAATACGACGAGGTTTTTTTTGACAAAAAGTTTTACAATATAATGGTGTTAAAAAAAGGCGGCGATAACTTAAGCGATATGCAGATAAAATATGGAAAGACAAATTTAGAATATTTTCGCAAAGATTTTAGCGATTATTTGTTTGAGGAAAGAGCAAAATGTGTTACAATATTAAATAAGGTTTTTGACTTAAAGGTCAAACAACGCTTAGATGAGATAGATAATTTGTTGTGTGGGAGACAATATGTTTGATAATATTGACAATATACTTGAATATCAAAAACTTGATGCTGATGCAAGGACAATCGAAGTGGAGCTAAGCAATACCGAGGAGCGCAAAAAAACCCGTTATTGCTTGCAGTTTTTGAAGGACAGCGAGGAAAAACTTAAAAAAATGGAGCAGGAGGCAGCCGAATTAAATGCTAAGTACATAAGTTTTTGCGAATTGTACGAAAAAAACGCTGCTTTGATTGCCGAATATACTCTTTTGGTTGACAAGACCATTGATGACAGCGAGCTTAATTATTTAAGCAAAAAATATGCCGATTTAAGCCGTACAATCAGCGGTATCGAACGTGACGTAAAAAATATAGTTGCGGAAGCCGAAAAAATAAACAAGCAGTTTGAAGACTATCGAGCTAAACTACCTTCGGCAAAAAAGCAATACGCCGAAGCGAAGGATGCTTTTGAGGAGTTACGCAAACGCCGCGAACCTGAAATAATAGAAATTCAGCGTAAAAAAGCTGAGCTCGAAAAAAGTATAGATTCACAAATTCTTAACGTATATAAGGATTTAAAAAAGCAAGAAGTCAAATATCCTTACCTCGTCAAATTGGAAGGTACTAACCGTTGCGGCGGCTGCCGAATGGAAATGCCTATGGAAAAGCTATCCGATTTAGACAAAAAAGGATTTATCAAATGCGAAAGCTGTCACAGAATAATTTACAAGGCTTAGGTAAAAAAGATGGACAACAACGAAAATATAATTTTACAAAACGAACGCAGCGGTCATGTTGAAAAACTTGTAAACGAACTTTCTACCTTTAAGTTTTTTCAATATGTGTATTCTAAGGATATGTTTAAAGTCTTTGGGATGAACATTTTAATGTGCATATTTTTAATACCGCTTATCTATATCTACTATAATTTTACTTTATCCACTGCGGCCTTTAACAGTTCGATTCCAAGCAATGGCTCTTTAGGACTTGGTTTTACTTACTGGGCAGGGTTGACAGAGTATGCGGCAAATGTGTTAAACGGTTTTTCAACAAAATTCTGGCTTTATAGCATACCTTCTCTATGCGCTTTTTCTTTGGCGTTTGCGGGCGGTATCTGCATTATCCGAGACGCTTTTTGGACGGGCAGGATAAAGGTATTTAAACCATTTTTTGTAGGCATCTATCAGTGCGGTCTTGTTGTCTTTGTAGGTTTTGCTTTTATCTCATCAGCCTTATTCGGACTTATGCAGCTTAATATCTTTGCCGCTTCTTTGCCTTCTTTTGCAAGCGTTGTTTTACAGATAGCCGCTTGGATAATTTTTGCACTTGTTTGCATTTATCTTTTTATGCTTTTCAGCGTGACCGCTACCTATAAACAGGATATTTCTGCCAGCATAAAAACCGCTTGGACTTTAATGTGGAAATACTTTATTTCTACCTTAGTAGCTTTTGTTATGTCACTTGTACCTATCTTTCTTTTGCTGATTTTCGGCAAAGGACAATTGCAGATAATTATGGTTGTGGTTTTGCTTATGATAGGGATTTTTTATATAGTGCTTGTTTGGCAGGCTCATATGATGAAGATATTCTCAATTTACCATCCTGTCGAAAAGAAAGTTATTAAACGCAAAAAGCAATATCAATAAAAATAGGAGAGAAGCGTTTTGGCAAAAGGTAAGTTATTACGGTTTACAGAAAACGCCGATATGTTGCTTGACATGGCGGCTCAATACTCTCAAGAGGGACAGCGTATAAAAGCTGTCTCTTTAATTCGCCGCATTTTACATAAAAATCCAGAAGATAAAGATGCTCTTTTTGCTTTAGCTGACGAATTATCCGATGCTGAGCAATACAAGGCAAGTAATGATATTTTATTTAAACTTTTAGCTTTAGACCCGCACGACTACGAAGTCCTGCTAATGTTAGGCGAAAATTACTATGCTTTAAATCAATGGAACTTAGCAGGATATTATTTTAAGCGTTATTCGGAGTTAAATCCCGACGGTATCGAATTGGAAACATCCGAGAGTATCTTGCCCACAAAAACAAAAGGGTTTGCTCTTGTTCATCCTTTAACACGCGAGCGCAGGGAGGAATTGCAGTATAAAGCCAGCCAGCTTGTCCGTTCGGGAAAAACTGAGCAGGCGCTAGATATATTTAAGGAGATAGAGGAGGCTTTTCCTAACGACAGCGAAGCAAAAAACAATATAGCCTTTACTTATCTGTTAAAAAACGATACGGAAAAAGGTTTAGAATATGCTAAACAAGCATATGAACTAAACAAAGACAATATTTTTGCTTTAAGCAATTTGGCAATGGCTTATTATATATCGGGCAACAAAGAGGAGTGTGAGAAAATAACTGAAAAATTAAACGACGTTAAGACAAACAATCCCGCCGACCTTTTTAAGATAGCCTCTACCTTTTGCGAGATAAAAAAGGATAAATATGCATATAATTGGCTCAAAAGATTTATTCAAACAGGCGAAAATTATTCTTTTGACATTTTTTTGCTATACGCCTTCAGCGCTTTCAACAGCTCTGATTATGAAGAATGTTTAAAAGTATTAGATCAGCTTAAACTCTATGACGAAAATAATACGATAGTAACTTATTACCAAAATTTTGTTTCTGAAGTCACATCTAAGGTGAGGCATAATAAGCCCAAAAGATTAGAGTATTATCCTCAAATCCCCTTCAGCGAGCTTACAAAAAGAGTTTCTAAACTGCGTTCCGCACCGGATTTTTACGGAATATGGGGCGACAAAAAACTTTTGGAAGAGGTGAACTGGGCTCTTTATACTTTCGACGATATCCGTCTGCATGACGAGATTATAGATAAACTGTCATTAACGGATAAAAAAATGGTTAATTCATTTTTTAAAACACTGCTACTTAACCAAAACTTAACTTTGAGCATAAAAGGCAAAATATTATTTTGTCTGTTGGTAAACGGCGTGCGGGGCAGACTATATTTTTTAAAAGACGGTTATTTTACCGCACTTGACATTCCCAAAAATATACCCAATATTGTCATTGACCCGGTGCTGTTATGTATTGCCAAATTTGTCACGCTGTTTTTGGTCGAAAAAAATTTTGTTACAAAAATAATAAATATGGGCAAAAAAATTCAGGCTAATATTCTCGAATACGGTTTAGAAGCAAACGCTAACGGTTTTTTGTTGGCGGCTGTCATAGGACGAAACTGCCGTTTTGAGGGTATAAACGACAAAAAGATAATGG
>CALGIK010000018.1 GCA_937915515.1 uncultured Clostridia bacterium | reverse complement strand
GAGTTTGGATAGTATTTCCGACAAGATCAGCAAGCCCAATCGATGCGCGGACATGGGCTGATATGGCATATCAGTGGTTGCCCAAATTTTAGTTTTGATACAGACAATGATTTAGCGGCATACTTGAAGCAATATGACCACGATGGTAGTTTTTCGTCTCTAAGCATGAGTTTTGCCACGGATGACCCAAGAATAAATACACTGACGAATATCTGCAAAGAGGTCATTGCTGGCTTTACATTATACAAGCCATTGTACGACGTTATGGTTTGGCGATCTAAAATAATAGAGAATAAAAGCTTACGTCAAACATTATAGATGTTTGTTGTTCCAGCTTTATTGAGCTTAAAATCATTAGGTTGTATAATTTGAATTTATTTTTCATTCAAAAAAATTTGCAGAATAAACGTATGCGCAACAAAAAGTAAGCTAACAAAAGTAAACAAGGGTAATTTTTAGGTGCTTTGTTTAAACAGCATAAAGTAAAATTTGCATAGATACTGATGAACAAGAAATAAGAAATCGATGAAAATCTAAAAAACAAAGCCCAAATAGCAAAAAAGCCGCAAAATAGACTTTTGGGCATAGACAAACGGCAGAGCGGTGTTTTCGTCCTGCCGTAATTTTTGGTGGGCAATAAGGGACTCGAACCCCTGACTTTCTCCACGTCAAGAAGACACTCTCCCAACTGAGTTAATTGCCCGTTTAGCTTAAAAATTATACTAAAAAATTAAAAAAAATGCAACAAAAAAGCGGCTCTTTATAAAAAAGTCAAGGAAAAGATTATAAAATATCGTTTAAATTTTAAGGATAACACATTTTTAATGCCCCAGAGGGTTGAATAAAGTTTACAAAAAAACGGCTGCTTCCGTTAATAAAAAAACTGTAAATTTCCGAATCTTTTGGTTCTTTCAAAAATAAGTACTTTGCTATCGTTATCTGACCGTCGATATTTTTTTCGGCTTTTGCTATCCAATACTGACCGTCAAAGTACACCGTAAGAGCAACAGATATATCTTCCAAAATAACCTCGCTAATTATATCGTTAGTATAGTATATTAAAAAACTTCTTATTTGGTAACTTTCTTCGCTAAGCTAAAAGATAATTCTGCTAAAAACTTGATAAAAAAATTATTAGAGTTTATAATCAAAAACGAGGTAAATTATGATAAATATCGACAATACTTATGACGAAATTGATGTACAAGTTGCATCACAAAAAAACACTAATGCAAAAAAAAGAGGAAGGCTGATTTTTATACTTTCGACGGTAGTTTTCTGTTTAACGCTTATAGTATCCATAGTGTCTTGGCTGTTTATGAAAGATTTTCTGTTTAATACTACCTTGACAGACGAACAAAGATTAGCTTGTGCCGTACTATTTGCCATAGGGCTGGAATTTTTTCTCTTTTCTGTAGGGGGCTCTGCTCTGACTTTTTTATTAAGCTTAATTTCCGCAATCGTTAATAAAAACAGAAAACGCAAAGTATTTTCAATTATTTTCATACTAACAGTATGCGTCTACGCTTATTATTGCGTTCATGTTTTTACTACTCTTTAAAACAGTATTAATATGAGAATGCATCGCAAAAAAAACCTCGATATACGCTTAAATAATTGCGGAGATATTTTGTTGGATAACAAAATTGACTTAAACGCTAAGCTTGCCGTAAAAAGTCCTAATTACATTGATATTAATGCAGTTTACAAAAACGACAACCCATTATGTCTAGAAATAGGCTGCGGTAAAGGCGGATTTGCCATAAGTCACGCACAAAAATATCCGCAAAAGAACTTTTTGGCAGTAGAAAGGTTGTCCAACGTAATAATAAGCGGTGCCGAAAAAGCTGCACAATTAAAACTTAATAATTTAAAGTTTTTGATTACTAATGCGGAATTATTGAAAGGTTTTTTGCTTAGCGGCAGTGTTGATAAAATTTTTTTGAATTTCAGCTGTCCTTACCCAAAAAAAGGGTACGAAAACCGTCGTTTAACCAATGCTAAATTTTTGGATATTTACAGCCATTTGCTCGCTGGCGGCGGAACGGTGGAGCAAAAAACCGACAATAAGGATTTTTTTAAGTATAGCTTTGACAGCTTTTTGTCCAACGGTTGGCAGATACTTTTTTGTACCGAGGACCTATATTCTATTGCCGATAAGGACAATATTATGACGGAGTACGAATACCGTTTTACATCGCAAGGGTATCCGATATTTAAATTGGTTGCCCGCCCGCCGAAATCGCTTAATGATTAAAAAACAAAAAAATAAACAATATTGACAAAGTCAGCTCTTTGTCTTATACTTTTTGTTGACGGAGAACTTATGTTAATAAGCGGAAAATCAGTAATAGATTTGTGCAAAAATTATGCCTCGTTTACTGAGGACAAAAAAGGTTATATAACTTTTTTTCGTTTTAATCAAGCACAATTAAAAATGTATGACAAGCATTTACTGTTTAGCAGTTACAGCAAGGGCGCAGCTGGTATCTGCTTAAGTTTTGAAACAACAGCAAACAGTTTTACTCTTAAAACAAAAATTATCCGCTTAAAAAAAATGATTGTGCCTTGGATAAAAAGAAACGGAATTAAATCTTTTTATACCCAAACAAAAGAATTGGCGCAAAAGGCCAGACAATTAAAGGGGATAGCCCCTATAAAATATAATTTTGAAATATATATAAATGACAAAAAAGCCAAAAGCATATCTGCAAGGGACAAAATAAGCTTTAAATTTGATAATCCCCAGTCAATAAAAACAAAAATAGAAATTTTTTTCCCGATATTTTGTACTGTTACTTTTAAAAGTCTGTATGCAAAGGGCAATATTAATGCTGTATCAAGTGACAAACCTAAGTTAATATGCTTTGGCGACAGTATCACGCAAGGTTTTTTTGCGCATAATCCTACCGCCAATTATGTAAACCGACTCAGCTTATTGTTAGGTTACGACGCTCTTAACCAAGGAGTGGGAGGGTTTATGTTTTCGCCTGATATTTTGTTGGACGCAGAAACCTTAATCAAACCTGACCTTATAACTGTCGCTTATGGCACCAACGACTGGCGCTATGCCGAAAATTACTCTTCTTTTATTGCTAATACCGCAGCATTCTTTAAACGGCTAAAAGAGTTGTACGGCAGTGTTCCGATTTTTGTAATTACTCCCATTTGGCGCAGCGATATAAACGAAATTACCAATATAGGCACCTTCGAACAAATTGCAAAGGTCATAATTTCAGAAGCTTCCGCCTACAAAAATATTACGGTAATTGACGGATTATCGCTTATCCCGCACGAAAAGAAATATTATGCGGACAAATTGCTGCATCCAAACGAGGAAGGTTTTTCGCTTATGGCTTGCGGCATAGCGGACGAAATCAACAAAAAATAAAAGTAAAACAGAGTTCTGCAAAAACCCTATAAAATAAAAACCTAAAGGAGAAAAATGGACTGGCAGGAGCGCACAGAAAGGCTTATAGGACAAGCCGCAATACAAAGAATTGCTCAGAGTAAAATTATTATTTTTGGTGTAGGCGGCGTCGGCGGATATGCCGCCGAAGCTTTGGCGCGCGCAGGCATAGGGGAAATTACCTTAGTGGACAGCGACACGGTAAATGTCACCAACCTTAATCGTCAAATTGTAGCGCTGACAAGTAATATAGGCAAAAATAAAGTAGACGTTATGGCACAAAGAATGTTAGACATTAACCCAGCAATAAGAGTAAAAGCTATTAAGGAGTTTTATCTGCCCGAAAATTCCTCTAATTTTGATTTAACAAAATACCATTATATAGTTGATGCCGTAGATACGGTGACGGCAAAAATCGAACTTATTGTTAACGCTCAAAAGCTAAACGTACCCATTATCAGCTGTCTTGGGGCGGGCAACAAACTTACTCCTTTTTTTAAAGTGGAAGATATATACAAAACAAAAAACTGTCCTTTAGCTAGGGTTATGCGAAGGGAATTAAGAGAAAGAGGAATAAAGAGTCTAAAAACGGTGTTTAGCGAAGAAACCCCACGACAGACTAAATCAGAAAACATAGACCAACGCACGCCTGCAAGTATTTCGTATGTTCCGGCCTCTATGGGACTTACTGCAGCATACGCAGTTATCAGCGACTTAATAGCGGAATATATAACTTAAACAATAAATAAACAAATTTTAAACGGCAATTGACTATTGATTTGCGTTATGTTAAACTAAAATTTAAGGGAGTGTAAAGATTTTAATGTCTTTTGCCAAAAATCTGACATCAAAATTGTTTATTATTGTAATTATTTTTGTTTTAGCTGTGTGTGCAGCAACTTTTTTGGTGCACAGTTTTTTAATGAGCAACATAGAGTCGCAATATTTAAACGCAGGCTATTTCAAATTGGATACCTTTGCCAACAGTTTTGTCTATAAGATTAATCAGAAATATTATGAGCTTAATAAGACAGAGATTTTTGAAAATTCAACAGAGTTTTATGCTTTAGGTCATTTAAAAGGAACGATTCTTACTGTTTATCAAGAGGGAATAAGTAAAACTTATACCGTAAATTCACAAATAGCACAAAACTTAAATAACGATATTAATTATTTTAGCTTTAAGGAGATTTTATCGGGTCTTTCTAACAGCGGTCAATTAACTTACGACGAGACACGTCTTATTGTATTAAGCAGTCATACGCAAACCGAAGGCGTAAAAATAGGCTTTATAAAAGCGTCGGACTTACTAATTAACGATATTGGCTTTTTTACATACGGCATTTTTTTTGATAGTCAAAAAATAGCGCTTTCTGATAATGCTAATCATATAGGTTACAAATACGGTGATTTATTTGGCGATTTATCTTATCAAAATGTAAAAAGCATCACGCATGCTGATACTGATGCATATGCTTTTGCAAAAACCTATACATTGACTTTAACGGAAGATACTTCTTTTTCCTGCTACGGCTTGATACAAAGCTCTTTGGCAGTTGATTTTTCGACTAAACTGCTCATATATGAAGTTATCGCCTTTGCAGTAGTAATCCTTTTGTGTTTTATGTTTATTACAATCAGCACTATTATTAGCGTAAAGGAATACAAGAGTTTTTGCGGCATTGACGATAATTTCTTTTTTATTGTAAAAACCGATAAGGATTTTAAAATTTTAAAAGCTAACCGTGCATTTTCAAAAACCTTTCCCGCTACAAAATATTTGCACACGGTATTTGTTAATCCCGCAAAAACAAATTCAAAAATGTTTTTCTTTGAGGTATTAAACAGCGAAAAAAAAGTGCAATACCTTACAATGCTGCTTAAAAGAGGACTAAAAACCTTAACGTTTGTCGGAGTTGAAAACACAAAAATAATGCAAACCGTACACGAAGGTTTTGAAAAAATAATGTATGACGACTTGACAAGGCTGCCCAACGAACGCTCACTCATCGAGGACGCTGTTAATATAAAATCGGATTTTTTGCTGGGCGAAATAAAAATGCTGAATTCGGATAGCTTTAAGGTTATGTTCGGCAACGAATTTGAAGCAAAGCTTAGACAAAATTTTGCCAAAAAGTTTAACGAAGTTTTTAACAGTTACGGCAGCGTTTATTATTTAGCCGAAAAAGATTGTTTTGTTTTTTTATGTCAGATATCTTCTCGTCCCGATATTGTTAAGCAGCTGCCCGACTTAATGCAACAGCTTAACAAGCCTGTGTCTATTATGCAAAACTTAATAAAAGTGGATTTTAAAGGCGGCTTTGCGCTGTGTGACAATTTGATGCAGGATAAAACGGTTAAAAACGCATTATATTTTTGTCAAGCTGCGCTTGAAAAAGCTATTGCAAGCAAAGACGTTTTGCATTACGTTTATCACGAAAGCCAACGCAAATACTATCAGAGTTTTTTGCGTAAAGATATAGATATAATCAAACTTATCGAAAATAATGAAATATCGGTATATTATCAACCTCAATACAGTGTTGTAAAAAACCGTATTGTCGGGGTCGAAGCATTAATGCGGGTAAAAACTGTCGAAAATATAAACCTTGATGTTTCTGAAATAGTTTATATAGCGGAAAGAAACGGCTGTATGATAGCTTTGTCCGACTTCATTTATGAACAAGGCTTGTTAATGGCAAAATTGTTGGAACCTTATCAAATATCGGTATCGTTAAACGTCTCACCTATTCAGCTTATGCAGGCAGGTTTTGCCGAAGCTCTTCTCGAAAAGTACCTAAAATTCGGTTTGATGCCGGGAAGTTTGTGTCTTGAGATAACCGAAAGCTTTTTGATGTCCAATTTTGAGGAAACCATAAAAAAACTTCAGCTCTTACAAGCAAAAGGCATATCAATTCACCTTGACGACTTTGGCATGGCGTATTCGTCATTGTTATATCTTAAAAAGCTGCCTATAAGCACCATAAAAATAGATAAGGAATTTGTAAACGACATAAGCAATAACGAATACAGCCGCACCATTGTAAAAATGGTAGGAGATATCTGCAAAAACCTCTCTCTTACAAGTATCGCCGAAGGTGTCGAAACTAAGGAGCAAAAAGATTATCTTGTAAAGTTAGGTATAGATACTATTCAAGGCTACTATATCAGTAAAGCGGTTAACAAAGATACAATATTAGCGTTAGTTAGAAACTCAATAAAGGAGCGGAAAAATGGTTAAAAGAAGTCTGATAAATATGCTGTTATTTGTTTTTAACGATGTAAGAGTATATATTTTGTTAACAGTAATGGTCGTACTCCTTATGTGTCTGTTTACCTTTCTGCTGATAAAAAGTATAAAGAAGGAACGTGTTAAGTTTGCCGAAGACAAAACAAAAGGCAAAGTTGACAAACAAAAACTTTTAGAGCTTATCAAAAAAAAGTTAGACTTAAACTCAAAAAAGCCATTTTGCTTAATTAAAATCGAGTTAAACGATATTCTCGTAGAAAATACCTCTTTTGTTACTAAGCGCAATGATTTAGTTTACAAAGCAGTCAGTGAAAGAATAATAAGCGTTTTGGGCGAGTTTAGCAAAATAGCAAAAGACGACGACGGCGGTCTCCTTATTTACAACGCCGTACAATCAATAAATGCTAATCTCAACGCACATTGTAAGTTTTTATGCAGTCAACTGTCCAAGCCTATTGTTTTGTCAAATGCGTTTACTTTAAGCATTTCCTTTAATATCGCCGCCGTAAAATTTCCTCAATCGGAAAACACTGTCGAAGCGTTGTTGAAAAATTTAGATATGGCTTTGGCTGCTGCAAAACGAAAAGGTGTAAACACTTACGCTGTCAATTCAGCCGAAATAGAAATGCAAAACACAGAAGAATACCGTTATTTTAGGGAATTGAAAAGCGCAATTGAAAAAAAAGAGTTTTTATTGTATTATCAGCCTGTTATTGATTTAAGCAAGGGAAAAGTAATAGGTTTTGAGAGTCTTATAAGGTGGAATCATAGCAGCTTAGGAGTATTAAGCCCCGCCAGTTTTTTGCGTATTCTCGAACAAACAGGCGATATTAACTGGGTGGGTTTTTGGGCGTTTGAGCGATTTCTCGAAAACTACAAAGAGCTATTATCACTTTATCAAAACAGGCAATTTATGATGTTTATGAATTTGTCAAACAGACAGCTAAACTACAACAAACTCACAGAGGAGTTTAAGCGTATGCTTAAAAAACTAAATGTCAATCCGCAAAACATTTGTTTTGATATAAGCGAAGCCGACTTTTACAACGCTAACCTCGATATGAAAAAAAATATTGAAGCATTGCGGATGTTAGGCTTTAAAATAGCAATAGACAATTTAGGTCTCGAAGCGTCTTCTCTCACTCGGCTCGAAAAAAGCGAAGTATCGGCAATTAAACTGGATAAAAATGTTTTTGAGGAGGCAGGGGAGGAAGGCAGTATATCAAAAAATATTCTTGCAATACTCGCGCAATACGCTAAAGAGCGCAACATATTATTAATAAGTTTAGGCATTGAAAACATGTCCAATATAGACTTTGCCGCCGCAAACGGCATAAACTTCGGACAAGGCTACTATTTTGCGCCGCCAAAACCTTTTGACGATGCAAAAGTTTACGCCGATATTGATATGTTTAAATAATATATTTTAAATTAGCCAGTACATATTAAATATGATAAGAGCGGCAGTAACTGTCCTCTTATTTTTTTGCATTAAAACAGATAATTTATACATACTGAAAATATAAAACAAAGCTTAGGTTAAACTACGGTTAGCAAAAAATAAAGGAAGTGATTTAGTGCTGTTTGGATTTATTATAAGAAAATTGCGTTATTTATCTCGCTCTTTAAGCAGCAAAAAAGACGATACTGTAATTTGTTGCGATAAAGAAGAAATAGAGTCTTCCTCAAAAGACGACGCAAATAAATCTGAAAAATCGAAAAAGCTTGTAAAAAGCTTAGATGAAAATATAAAAAAAATGCAAGCGGCTTTGGCTGAAAGCACTGATACCAAAGTGCGCTATTTTCGTTTTGGACCCAAAAACTCACTTTCGGGAGCGCTGATTTTTATAGACGGTATGGTCAACACTGTCGTTGTATATGATGCCATATTGCGCACTCTTAAGGACTGGAAAACAAGCCAAGATGATTTAACAAAAAAAGAAAACCTCATGGACACAATCGAACAAGAGGTGCTCTGTGCTATAGATGTTAAACATGAAAACGCCGTTGATAACCTTATAAAAGGCTGTCTTAACGGAGACACAGTTATGCTTATTAACGGTTGTCCTTGCGGTTTAATAATAGATTCAAAAGGCTGGGAAAAACGTTCAATAACCGAACCGAAATCGGAAACGGTGGTACGCGGTCCCCGTGAGGGTTTTACGGAGGACCTACGTACAAATACCACTCTTATCAGGCGAAAAATACGTAACGGCAGCCTTAAAGTAGAGCAAATGGTTGTAGGGCGAAAGACCAAGACAAATATTAATATTATATATTTAGACGGCATTGCCAATCCGAAAGTTATTGAGACTGTAAGAAAGCGCATACAAAAATTAGATGTCGAATCAATACTCGAAACAGGTTATATCGAAGAATATATAGAGGATGCGCCTTTTTCGCCTTTTGCTACGATAAGTTACAGCGAAAAGCCCGACGTAACTGCAGCTAAAATATTAGAGGGCAGAGTTGCTATTGTCGTTGACGGTACTCCCTTTGTGCTGACGGCGCCGATGATTTTTATAGAGAGTTTTCAAACGGCAGAGGACTATTATGTCAGGTCGTTTTATTCCAGTCTTACAAGAATAATACGTTATATAGCATATGCGATAACAATATTTGCGCCGGCAATATTTATTGCTCTAACCTCCTTCCATCACGAACTTATACCCACAACGCTGTTGTTTACTATTGCTCAGTCAAGAGAAGGGACACCCTTCCCTGTATTTGTGGAAGCTTTGATATTGGTTATTGCTTTTGAACTACTGCGTGAAGCAGGTATAAGACTGCCTAAGCCCGTCGGTCAGGCGATAAGCA
>CALGIK010000017.1 GCA_937915515.1 uncultured Clostridia bacterium | reverse complement strand
CGATTAATCGGTAAATTGCGTATTATATTAAAACCGTTATAATTTTTAAACGTAACCGCTCCGCCGAAGGAAAAATATGCGTCATACTTTTTTGATAAAAGGGTAGCCGTTTCGCTGCTGCCACTATAACAATGAAACAAAATTCCGTTGTTTATAAACCGTTTTTCCTCATCTAAAATACGGAGTGTGTCTTCCCACGCATCGCGGGAATGAATAACGATAGGCAAATTAAGACTGTCGGCAAGGCGTATCTGCTCGGCAAAGACCCGACGCTGGCAACCTCTGTCGCTTAAATCATAATAATAATCAAGACCTATTTCGCCTATTGCTACAACTTTTGGCTCTTTTGCGGCTTGCGTTAAAAAAAGCGCAAAATCGTCATTAAAGGTTTTTGCTTCGTGCGGATGACAGCCGACAGTAGCATAAACGTCGGCGTGTTTATTACTTAAATCAATGCTTTTTTGACTGCTGATTTTGTCGCTTGCCGAATTTATGATAAAATCTATTTGGTCGTCTGCAAAATTTTCGACTATATTTTGAGCCACGCTTTCTAAACTGCTGTCGTCAAGGTGGCAATGGCTGTCAATAAATTTCCTCATGTTAATATTGCGTAAGGGGTATATACTTACGCACTCGTAGTTTTACGCCAATCTCGTCACAGATTTTTTGGCATTGCTTTATTTTTTGCTCACCGATAACGTCTACAATAGACATAATTACTTGTGCGCCGTATTTTTTACATTCGGCTGCAAATTTGATAACCGCCTCAAAGGCATTTTCGCCAAATACGCTGTTGCATAATTGTTGATAGTCCTTAGCGGTGCTTTCGTTTAGGCTGATGCTTACCGTATCTGTTACGGCGCAAATATCCTTTGCTGTAGGTCTTTTATTTATAAGGTCGCTCTGTCCGTTAGTGTTTAAACGCACCTTGCCCTTTCTTTCCTTTAAATATTTTGCAACTTTTAAATATGCGGTCAGATTATAAGTCGGTTCACCAAAGCCGCAAAACGTGAACTCCTGACAAAAATTTATATCAGAAGGAATTTGCGCAATAACACTGTCGGCATCGGGAGTTTGGTTTTTTAACCAGAGAACTTGCCCTTCCATCGTTTTTCGGTCGTTGCGTATGCAGAAATTGCAGTTGTTGCTGCATTTGTTGGTTATATTAAAGTAGGGTTTGCCCTCTACAAAATAAAAATATACATCCATTTTGATTATTCTTTCACTCTTTTTTCTTTCGATTTATTGTTAATCAGCTTCATTTATTTGCTGAGTGTTTCAATTGCCAAAGCGTACATATACGCCATTTTTTTAAGATTATTTATATCGATATACTCGTTTTTCTCGTGTATTGCTGTTTTTTCGTCAGGGAAAGCCGGTCCGAAAGCCACACAGCAAGGCAGCACTCGGCTGTAAGTGCCTCCGCCTATGGCAATAGGTTTTGCATTGGTTTTCATTTCGCTGTTGTATATGTTTAGTAATGTTTTTACAAGAAAACTGTCCGGATCAACATATAAAGGCTTTTTAATGTGTTTTTCCTCTATTGTTAAACTTTTTATGCTGTTTTTAATAACGCATTCCTCAATAAACGCATCGCTAAAAGTAACGGGATACCTTATATCGAGCTTAATTTTAAGGTGACCTTCTTTTGTGCTTACCACGCCTACGTTAGAGGTTATTTTGCCGCTCTGCTCATCCTCAAGCCCAAATCCCCAAGTCTTGCAAAATACGTCGCCGCACATTTTGTTTGCTACAAAATTAAGCACCTCGTGAGTATCAAATATTTTTGCCAAAATTTTAAACATTTTCCACGCTGCGTTATCCCCTAAATGAGGATTGGCGCTGTGACAAGACACGCCAGTGGTGGTTAGTTCGTAACCCTTATCGGTTTTTTTGTACCCAACTCCGCTGTCAATTATTTTTTGTTCGTCAACGGTAAGGCTTAACAGCGCATTGCAGTTGTCAGGCACTACGTTTACTCTTGTGCCTGCAGTAATTTCCAAAACTTGATTTGGCAGTTTGCCCACATCTAAATACATGGCGTATATGCCTTTTTCAATATTTATAACGGGAAAGTCGCCGTCGGGGCTAAAAGCTATATGGGGCAAGGGCATTTTTGTTTTGTAATATTTTATGCAGTCCATGCCGCTTTCTTCGTCGCAGCCAAAAATTAGATGAATCTTTTTGTTTGGCACAAATCCGCTGTCTTTTAACGCTTTTAAAGCATATAAACAGGCAATCATAGGTCCTTTATCGTCGCTTGCGCCCCTTCCGTAAATTTTGCCGTTTATTGTCGTGCCTACAAAGGGAGGAGTATCCCAGCCTTCGGTAACGGGTACAACGTCAAGGTGACCCAACACGCCTACAATTTGCTCACCTTTTCCAAATTCGACGTGGCCGACATAATTATCGCAATTATAGGTTTCAAAACCCATACTTTTTGCTAAATCCAATACATACTGCAAACAATCCGCATTGCCTTTACCAAAGGGCATACCCGTTAGAGACGGTGTTTTAACTGTGTTTATAGATAAAACCTTTATTAAAGCATCTACCATTTGGTCTTCCAAAACGGTTAAATATTGTCTATCCATGGTCTCTCCTTTTTATCCGCGTATATTATACACAAATTGCAAAAAATGTGCTATCATTTACCTATCAAAAAGAGCAATATTTAAGAAAGGATTTTTTTATGCGGCTAACTCACCCTAATAAAGGGCATAGACAGCGTTTGCGCGATCGTTTTAGTAACGGCGGATTGTCTGCGCTTTCTGATTACGAAATTTTGGAAATGCTCATTAATCAGTCTGTTATGTACGCTGATACGCAAGTTACCGCAAAAAAGCTGCTGCTTAAATTTGGCAATCTACGGTCGGTTTTAAACGCAACGGAGGAAGAACTTTTGTCTGTTAGCGGTATAGGAGTCAATACGGCGACAACTTTACGTTTTTTTGGCGCATGCAATCATTACCTTTCCACAAATGCAGACACATTAGGGACAGGATTTGTTACGCGTGCTCAGATTGCCGACCACCTTTTTGCGCCTTTAGCAGGCAGGGAAACAGAAAGCGTAATTTTTATTTGTATAAACGAAAAATTTAATATTGTATATACGGGCGAGGTGACGCAAAACAAGTCGGATAGTGTTACGCCGCCTTCGCTTAAGGAAATTTTTACTATTGCCATTAAGATGGGAGCGCTTTATATCTATTTTGCGCATAATCATCCCGAAGGCATTGCTTTTCCGTCTAAGGCGGATACGGAGTTTACCGCTGCTGCCACTGTAGCCGCACTGCAGTTGGGGCTTGTGGTACTTGACCATTTAATTGTTACCGATATTGATTCCTACAGCTTTTTTTATGACGGAAAGATAGGGGCAGCTGTGAGGGATTTTTCGTTGGCATCAAAAATTGATTCTGTACCTTTTAACCGTGCCGAACTGTCTTTTTTGTTTTTTCCTCAAAATCCCCTCCCCTCTGCAAATTTAAACAAAAATCGGATAAAAACCTTGTCAAGGGAAAATTTTGACCCTATAATAACGGTAGACAAAGCTAAAGAGTTATCAGCTTTAGCAAAATTTTCTTTATCACAAAAAAAAGAAAAAGCAGAAATTGAAGAAGAAATTATTTCTATACAAAAATGCTCTGTGGCGGCAAACGAAGTTATTAGTGACGAGTATACAATTGAATACAGCGAAAATTTTGACAAACCAATCAAAACTAATGAATTATCAAAGATAAGCAATAAAGAAGAAGAGTTAAAACAGAAGGTAACAACTAATTATAATGCCGGTCTTTGGCAGAAATTACAAAATAAACATAAAACGATAAAAAAGAGGTAAAAATGAAAAAAACATTTTTTAAAAATGCATTGTCCACTACACATCTATTTATATCCGCAATATGCATATTAGCTTGTATAATTTTCGGCATAGTTTATGAGGAGGATATGACTTTGCGTTTTATTGTCAGCTTTGGCGGAATAATTTTGATACTTCTTCAAAGTATATGGATTTCTGTTAAAAATGATATGTTTAAGCGCTTAGAAGTGACTGACGATTTTATTCAGATGAAATCTTTTTTTAATGAGGGTTTTAAAATACATTTTAAGGATGTGTTAACCGTCGGTAAACTGAGTATGGCGGCAACGCAAACCAGTCATGAACGTTATTTTTTTTCTATTATCAAATACGCTAAAGGAGAGCCTGTCCAAATTGACAAGAGCAACACCATAGATTTTGACCGCACGCCAAAAACCGAAAAAATTTTTGACTATATCTGCGAAAAATACAATTTAACGCTTACCGAATTTTAAGCTGGTAATTGTGCGGTATTCAATAAGTCACTAATTATGAAATCATATATAGTGACTTTTTGTTTGATTATTAAAATTTATAGCTTTACATAAAAAAATTAAATGTTTCGACAGTTTTTATTGTTGATTTCACTTATTAAATCAATGCAATCTTCTTTTACACTTTTTCTATTATTTTAAAAAAATTCTCATACTTTTTTGCGATACCTGACACGCAGTTGGCAACATTAATTTGATACGATAAAAGCAGATAATTGAAATGCGCGCTTCAATTATCTAAATTTTTTTAAGGAGAAAATTATGAAAACAAAAACACCTAAAAACAATGTCGAAAACCTATCTGCTTTACCAGGAACAAACAGCAAAGTGACAGCATCAGTAAATATTGATGAAAATGAGTCTACTGATGATATCGCCGCGACTTCGATTGAGTTTTATGACTCAATGCTTAACGCAAAAAATTCGGACAAACTTGAGGTTTCTGTAATACGGGAATTGACAGAACTGAATACTCAAAATGCTAAATATTATAAGTTAAGTAACGGAAATATTCGCGTCATCATCATGGCGCAGACGCCAGAAGAATTTGCTAAACAGCAAGCATCAGTGGGTGTCAACAATACTTATGAGGCAAACAACGTCGTGAATAAGACACAACAAGAAAATGATATGAGTTTAGAGGCATACGCTGAGCTTGCATCTGAAACTGAAGAAGCGTCTATTGATAAAGTTGTATCGGAGCCGATAACAGAATCTAAGATGCAAGCAATGGGAAGCTCCGGTCTTCTCAGTGGCTTAAATGTAATTACATACGGTCTTTCATTCGATTTTTCGCCGCCTTTACCCAGCAATTATCAAGGCAGTTATACTGGTGCGACCAGCGATAGAAGCACTTCCGCCCCAAGCATATTTTATGTAAAAGGCGCAACAAATGCAATCACACGGGCGCCTCTAGTATATATTTATGGAAGCTTGCCTGATGGCGCTATAGTGCAAAGCAGTGAACTATATTTAAGCACGCAGCAAAATGATGCCTCTAAACTTTCATACGGCAACGGATATATATCTAACCCTATGGGAATGGGCGGATTAACAGTAACCTACAATTTTAATCGTATCGGAGGTTTTTTTAGCGGAGTAAATTTAGCGGGTGGTTATTTTGCCATAGCCAACATTGGTTTAGGAACGTCAACAAATATCAGCAGACAGCTGTGCATTTTGCCGTATTCCTCAACCGCTGTCAATATTCCTATTTATACAGCAAGAGCAAATTATTCTTACAGACCTTTTTTTGTGGTGGAGTACAGTTTGCCGCCTGATACCAGCCATGACGACGTTGATGTATTAGAAAACAATTTAGAAAGCAATTTAGTAGAAAAAGAGGGACAATCTTATATCGAAGGCGACAGCGGCATGGCAGGCAATTATAAGGTAAACGTGCGTATCGGTAAATTGTTTTTCAACAAACCTCTATTTTCATTAGACGGCAACAAAATGCCAGTAGATATGAGTCTTTCCTACAATCCAATAAATTCATCGACCCGTAAAATAAATAGTGCAATAGCGACACATATGCCAAAAGGATTTAAGTTAAATTATCAGCAATATGTTTTTGCTAACGGAAATGACTATGTTTACATAGACAGCGATTATACCTACCATATTTTCGCACTTGCGCAAAACTGTACAGCGCCAGATAAGGTATATTTTGACACTTCTGGTACAGGATTGTTATTATATGCTGACACCACAGGTTTTACTATTAAAGACAATACTAATAGTGTCTTGGAATTTAATCTTAACGGACTTTTGACAAGTGTAAAACAAATATTGGAAAATGCAATTATTAGCACAACGCTTACTTATGACTCAGTTGACGCCGATAAATTAATAGCTGTTACCGACGGAATGGGAAGAGTAACGAGTATTTCCTATGCTTGGAACGCAATCAGTATTACTAAACCCGACGGCAAAAAATTGACTCTATCAATAAACACGGATAATTATCTTACTGGGATACAGGAAGTAGACGGAACAAGCGATGCTTACGAATATACATCTAATGTTTTATCTTCGGCACATAACAGTGTAGGTGACAAAGTGCAGTTTACTTATTCTCAAGGTAAAGTTGTGACAATAACCAATTTTGTGAAAAAAGGCAGTATATCAGAGATTAAAGATCATAATGTAATAAATTACGATAAATACCTTATGACAGAGCTTATACGATATAAAAACACTACCGATACTGCGTCTGCTTACAAAATCCGTACGGTATACGAATACGATATCGAAGGAAAAGCAGTAAATAGTTATGAGGTTTTAGATGACACCTATACAAGGTTTGGAGATTTACGTTTTGCCAGTCAAGATGAATACTGTCATTATATGGAAAAAACAAACAGTACTCCTATTTTCGAAGGCAAATTTACTATCAATGGACAGACAGGAAGTACCGTACAGTTGCAAAGTAACGCGTCTTTGAGTTGCAACTCTGTTATATCTCTGTCTCATCTGATAAAGGGCAACAATTATATCTTTAGTGCTTATACAAAGGCAAACACTAATTCGGCTCAAGGCTCAATCAAGGTACAACTTTTAAATGGAACTGAAGAAGTGGCTGCATTAAATTACCTTACGTATACAAAAACTGACAACGCTCCTGAAAGAGAACAATTTGTAACATATAAGTTTAACCCTCTTTCTGATTTGTCAAATTTGACTGTAAAGGCTGTAACGAATAACATTGACGGCACTGCTACAATAGGCGAAATAAAATTACACAAAACAATTGCTCCTAACACATATGACTGCGTTAATGCTGAAACAGATGGAGATAAGCTTATCGACAGGACCATAAATAATGAAATCTTTGAATGGTATCTGTGGACGACGAATTGGAATATTCAATACGGTATATCTCCTGTTACTATTATGAATGTAAACATCTATGCTGAAGATTTTATTGCTAATGCAAAAAATTGCGCTTTAAATCCGACCAATTACGATTTTTGGTATAACAAGATGAAAAATTGTATTCATAACGCTAACAATGTTGTCTTAAAAAAATCAGTTAACGGTGAAAATTATTCTCTGACGTTTGCTAACCTTCAATTTGGCCAGGTTTCGACAAGTAGCAATACAGCAAGTATTTCTACTATTGTTTATCCGTCCGAAGATCCCAATACGTTGATGATAAATCAAAACATAATGCTGACCGATTATGACGATGACTTTTATATCAGAAAACGCCTTAATTCATCTTATATAAACAACAGCTACCAAACATATAAAACGGAGACATTTGAAGGTTTGACGACGGAATACACCTTTGATAACTGGGGCAACACAATTAGCGAGAAAACGTACGACGACAATAATCCCAACAAGTATTTTTATCAGGAATTCGAATACAGCAACAACGGTGGCTTTTTAAATAAAACAATTAGTTTTGATAAAGATGACATTAGTCAAAATCTTACTTCGACAGCTTTAGCAACCGGAAACGTAGAAAATACTACAAGCGCACGCAACCAAGTCAAGAGCAACACTTATGCTAACAATAATATACAATTGACTCAAATTTCCTCAACTTTAGAGAGCGGAGAAACCAATTCCAATAATTTTGTATATACAAATGGACAGCTTATGGGTATCAGCCATAATGGTTTTGCCTACAATTTGACGTATGATAGTTTTAATGATATAAGCAGCGTATCAGTAGGAACACAGAATTTACTGACAAAAATCTACAACCGTACTCCGCAAAAAGACGAAGTAGTTACGACATATGCTAACGGCAACGAAGTGCGAAAAACCTATGATATATACGGCAGACTTGTAAAAACAGAAGAAAGAGATTCTGCCAACGATAATTATATCACTACAAAAGAACAAGTATATTATAATAATTCATCTACAAACGGTGACAGCAAATTGATGATATCTATTGACAATGGCAACTCTACATACTATAATTATAACGAATTTGATAAATTAATAGAAAAAGGCAACAGTACTTATGAATATGACGAAAAGCAAAGGCTAAGTGAGTCGCGCGAATCTATTTACGGCGGAAGTTTAGACTATCACATTACCGAATATCATTATAAAGACGAAGAGTGGAATCCTTTTGCTGATCCTCCTAATTTGGACAATCCCGACCGCATATGGTATACGCACGGTTCAGCAGGTACTGTGACAGATACTTACGACAGCTTTAATCGATTGACTATGCAGACGGTATCAAATGTTAGTTGTACGTTAACCAACTATTTCGGTTATAAAGATCACGATAATCCTGAAGTTCAAGGTGACAGCTATGCCTCTAAACTGCTTTCCGGATTTGGATGTTTTGATAATGTGCCAATAGGAAAAAGTCCGTGTATTTATCATGAC
>CALGIK010000016.1 GCA_937915515.1 uncultured Clostridia bacterium | reverse complement strand
AACTTTCGTTTACCTCTACTTCGCCCTCAATAACAATTCCATCGGTGCAGATTTGGTTTCCGCCGCAGTATTTAATTATATCGTCTAATACAACTTCTTTTATTGGGATTTTATGTTCCTTACCGTCTCTTATTACAACGGCTACGGGTGCGGTAATTAAAGAAAGTTTTTCGATAGTCTTTTTTGCTCTTATCTCTTGAATTATGCCTATCGACGTATTTGCTAAAATTATTACGGCAAACGCAAGATTCTCATAACTGCCCAAAATAAACATTAAAAGCATTATGAATAAGCCCAAAAGATTAAAAAAAGTAAAAATGTTGCCTAAAAAGATTGCCAAATAAGTTTTGCCCGTCGATGCTGTGACAATATTTGTCGCTCCCCCATTTACCCTTATAGCGACTTGCTCGCCGGTGAGTCCTGTTTTTACATCGGCATTAATTCGTTTAATAATAACTTCCTGCTTAATTGTTTTCATAAGAAATATATTAACATAAAAATATAAACAAATAAAGTATTTTCTTTTAATATCTTCTTTAACAAGGTTTTATTGATAGTTTATGCTATACCTTACTGATAAACAAATGCTTTTATCGTATCAAATGATACTACCCCTCCATAGCGGCTTTAACTTCAAAACACAAAAAAACCGCTTTAAGCACTAAAGCGGTTTAATCTTAATTTATTTGTTATTTTACGTCTTTGTCTTCGTTTTCTTTCTTAGACGCTAATGCAGCTATGCGGCTGTCGTACTTCTTTTGCTGAGGATTTACAAATAATAAAACCAGAAGACTTACAATAAGCAAAGAGCCGACTACGATTAAGATAATTTCGAGAACTTCGTTGATGGGGCTAGGAATGGGCGCTGGCGTTGTTTTTTCGATAACCTTAACATAACCGTAGGATGTGCCTACCGTATGATTGCCCGACTTATCGGTAGCTTCATAAACAACGATAAACGCAGGCATTGCTTTGCCCTGGCTGTCGATATACTTATATTTTTCCTCCAGCTTAAAGCCGCTGTCTATCTTTTTTTGCTCTAATTTTGTCAAACGGTCAAACTCTATGTTGCCCTCTGCGTCTTTTGTATAGCCGTAATTAACATCTAAGTTGTAATCGAGATAATAAACGGTATAAACGTTTTTATTGGTGTCGATACCGCTGCAGTTGTCGCTTCGGGTTGCTGTCGGGACGACCAGCACGTTGTCTACTTCTATTTCCTTTGTAGGAGTGGAAACTTTTATTGTGGGAGGTGTGATATCCTGAACCAATTTAGTAAAGGAATAAATAACCGTTTTGTTTCCGCTCTGGTCTTTTACCGTATAAGCAAACGTCCATTCTCCTACGCTTTTTATGCTCACGCTGGTAGAAGTCCCGTAAGTGTAATCGCCTGTTGCACCGTCTTTTTTGTAACCGACAATGACAGTAAAGTTGTTGTAGTCTTCGTTATCTGCCCAGGTAGAAGAGTCTTGAGATTTATCGCCTATTTTATCAGAGAAAATATCATATTCTTCATTTATCGAACGTGTAATGTCGGGGAAGATATAGTTGCCTGTTTCGGGCGCATTTAAAATTGTTCCTTCAAAAACTTCGGGATACTTAGTTGTTGCCCAATTATAAAATCCTTCTTTGTTCACTTGGGGTGCTACGTCATCCTTAACGGAATTAATTAAAAGAGCAAAGGTAAATTTATTGTCGTTGTCAATTTTTGCGTCAAACACAATGGCATATTGCGTGTTTGCTTCCTTATTTAAGGTGTAGCTGGTAGATGTTTTTAAAATAGTATCAGTAGAAACGCTCCACTCTGTTGCGCCGCTCTCCTTAACAAAAAGTCTTATGTTTGAAAAGCTGTAATTATAATATACTTCCGTATCCGTTGAGGAGCTTTCGCTTGTTTCCCTTTCGAGAGAAACCGTATAGAAAGGAAAGGTATATGCTGCGCCTTTTGCGGCAGTCATATTTTTAGCCCTGCAATTGATAGCGTCATCGCCTTCTCCAAAAGTAAAGTTGCTTGTTGCGTTAAATAATTCAATTAAATTTTCATAATCATTATCAATGATTTCGCCGCGGTAATCTTTTAGGCTGCATTTTATTATAGGACGCACTTTAAGCAGTC
>CALGIK010000015.1 GCA_937915515.1 uncultured Clostridia bacterium | reverse complement strand
AACGTTGAATTTGTAGCAGGAACACAACTTTCTCAAGACGTAACGCTTACGCAAAAGTGGTCGTATTCGTTAAAATTCGTTAACCACGACGGCACGCTGTTGGAAGAAATGTATGTCGTTTTAGGCGAACAGGTACCTGTCGATGATGTTAATATTCCCGAGCACATGTATGATGACTTTTATCTGTTTTCGAATTGGGAAAACATTGGAGGCGTAGTTAATGCTCCGCGTACAATCACCGCGGAATACCAAGCGTTCTATGTGCTTCCCGATAAGCTCTTTAACTTTGTGGAGCTTTACGAGGAAGGTGTACTGACTTCTTACGGAATAGAACTGAAAGACCGTAACGACCCTGATTTAAGCGACTACTACAACTATAGATATTCTGGCAACGTAATACTGCCTTTTGAACATAACGGATTGCCAGTAACACGCGTTATGAAAAACGCTTTTTACAGTTTTTATGACAATAGAAACCTTAACAACCCTATTTTTAACGATTACTTGAAAAACTGCAATATATTAGTGCCTTCTTCCTACAGAATCATTGACGGTGAAGCGTTTGCCGGATTAACGGGCAGCATTGAAAACTACCTATCGGGAAAAAAGAATAAGCTCATTATTGCCGAAGGAGTAGAGGAATTGTGGGCACAATCCTTTTTGGACGTAGATTTGTTTGAAGTTTATTTGCCTTCAAGTTTAACCTATATAGAATACTTTGCGCTTGAAGCAACTTATGCGACATTTTATTTAACAGACGGCGAAACATATATACAAAATTGGCAAGGTATCTTTACAAGCGATATGGAAACACTTGTATATGTT
The DNA here is from genome assembly GCA_937915515.1 of uncultured Clostridia bacterium. Lineage (GTDB taxonomy): Bacteria > Bacillota > Clostridia > Christensenellales > CAG-314 > SFEB01. The sequence continues at coordinate 3,663 of CALGIK010000015.1, read as the reverse complement.
AACGATAAATACAACGTGTCGCACTTGATAATTATGCCTGAAGTCAAAAAATTGTACCCGGGATTGATGAGACCGTATTATTTATATAGCAGATTGAAACAAGTAACATTTTTAGGCGATATAAAGACTATCCCCGCATCGACTTTTGCGTATTCCGGACTTGAAATCATAGATTGGGGAAACTCCAAAGTTGAACGCATAGAAGGAAGAGAGGCAAATTACCAACTTAAAGCCAACGTAAAAATAAAATTATTTTCGGGAGCATTTGAAGGATTAGACCGTTTAGAATTACCTCTTGGTGTATTCCCTGAAGAGCTTACCTATGTAGGCGATTTTGCCTTCCTTGATTCAACCACCAATTTAACTCGATTAGAACTTGGGGCTATGGAATATATAGGTACCGGAGCTTTTATCACTATGAACGTAAACAATTTGAAGGAAATATTCATTGAAGAAAACGAAAAGTACAAAATGGCTACTGCTCCGGTACTTAACGGTGAGTTTAATATTTATGTAGGTTTGGTCGCAAAGGGAGCGTCAAAGGACGGCGGAGATAAATTTTTAATGTTTGCCGCTCAAGCAGGTGTGGAGGTTTTTAATCCCGAAATTTATGAGACGGAGTTTCAATATGTACAGGATTATACTTTACCTGAGGGAGTAACGGAAATTGACAGCTATGCGTTTGATAAAGCCGACCATTTAAAAACACTTACTATACCCGAAGGCGTAACGGAACTTCCGTCCAAAGCTATATTCTCATTAAGTTTGAAAGAAATAAATTTGCCGCAATCGCTTAGAACAATCAACGGTATTTTTAACCGTGTATATGATGAAGATGAGGGAATTTATAAGCAACTGTGGGGTAAATTAACCATTACCGCAGAATATGGTACCGGTGTTATCGCTCCTTCCCCCGCCATAGATACACCCTATCTGCAAAGTATAAACTTCCCTAACGGCAGCGGTTTAAAAAGTATCGCGCATGAATCGGCAATATCGGTACAATATGGAATTTTTTCGGAGCCTACTTATATATTTACTGTACCGGCATCCGTAGAAAATATGGCGCCTAACGCTGTTTGCGGCGTAAGAGAGTATATAGTTGAAGAAGATAATGCCAGGTATATTTCTTTCGGCGGACTTTTATATGAAAAAATCGGCGAAAACGAAATTATGCTGCATAGCTCTTCGACACATAACATAAACGAAGACGGAGAATTTATATTCCCCGAGACACCTGGTTATACGCTTACCGCGATAGGTGAGTACGCAGCCCACCTTAATGCCGCAATCAGCATAACAATTCCTGACGGAGTAATAAGAATTGCCAAAGGCGCTTTTGACGAAGGCTTGTCTGTTTCGAGGGTAATTATACCTTCAAGCGTTGAATATATCGGCGGATTAGCTTTTGGCAATTTAAGTCCATACCTTGAAGTGACATTTTTAGGCGAAGATGTACCGGAATTAGGATATGTATACAACTACCTCGGTTTGTTCGATATAGGTGCGTTCACCGTATACAGAATGTTTTCTGGAGGCTATGTTGGTTTTCCCGAAACGGGCAGTATAATTGTCCCGGGAACAAGCTTTGACGCTTATTACGATGCTCTCTATGAACACGGCGGTTTAAGTTATCTTCAAGCCATGGATACAACAGTAGGCGTAAGAGTGTATAGTGTTGCATTTGACGGAAAGGGCAGCAATATCTTTGAGCCTATCTATAGCGAGTGGGGCGATATTGTCGGCACTACCGAAGGTGTAGAATTGCTTATCAAGGAATACGTATATGCGCTTTACGGAATACCTTATATTAATTGGACAGGAGAAGGCAACAAGTATTTTGTCGGCTGGTACACGCTCGACGGCACCGTCAGCGGAGATTGGGGCGATAATTTAAACGATTTAATAAATCCTTTTTATAAAATAAGCGCAGAAGACGACTTTATCACCTTTTACGCAAGATGGTCTGATACAAAAATTCAAGACGGTTTAACGCCTTGGACCGCATTTAATATAACAAGTGCGCCAACGGCATGCGACATCACTGATTTTTCCGGTATTTTCTTCTCTTTTACTCCTAATGTTGCCGGCGTTTACAATTTAAATCTTCCCTATGATGATTTAGGCGACAATTGGAATGCTATCGGATGGTGCTTAGCAGATATGGGCGACGGTATATTATGTGAGCGTTCCTTTGATAGTATGTATTATGGTTGGCATTTGCGTGAAGGTCAGGAATATATATTCTATATCGAGTTTAGCGTTGTGGACGATAATCCGCTTCAACTGGGTACTTATAGATTTTCTGCTCTGTTGATCTCTCTCGATTATATGGATTACCTGGATCCGGGTCCTGTGCCTGTAGGCGGCGGTGATGATGATGATGGCGGCGGAGGCATCAGCTTTAGAGTAAATGAGTACGATTCTATTATTCAAAGTATCTCAAAAGAAGAAATATATAATTAAAGCTTAATCTTTTCGTTTCATTTTTCATAATATCCATTTTTAGTAACGGGCAGTTCTTACTGTCCGTTATTAAATTTGAGAGGAAAATAACAAGATGAGTTTAATATGGCGAATATTTTTTTTGAGTCAATTGTTAATGAGTGGGAAAATGAGTGAATTGACAATAATAACGGCAGTAAGGGTCTAAATTGTTGAAAAACAATAGGTGTTGTGTTATAATTTTTGTTGAGGTTTTTTTATTTGGAAAAAGGCTGGATAGTATACAATGCATTTTGTCATGTCGAATCTACCGAAAAATGCATTCAGAGATTATTTAACGCTTTGACTAAAAAAGGCTTTGAGATGAGTTTAGTCAAGCATAGTGATATTAAGCTTTGTTTTGATAATAACGGCGACATTTTGCCCCTTAATTTTATGAAAAAGCCGCTTTTTTGCGTATATTGGGATAAGGACACCCTTTTAGCGCATATGTTGGAAAAATGGGGCGTAAGGGTTTTTAATAAGGTTAAAGTGCTTGAAACTTGTGACCATAAAGGGAAAACTTTTTTTGAACTTAGCAATAACGGCATACCTATGCCAAAAACAATTGTTTCTCCTTTGGTTTATCCCGCTAACAGCGAGGACAACGATGATTTTGCGCTTTATGTAGCTGATGCTTTGGGCTTTCCGTTGATAGTTAAGGAAAGTTACGGCAGTTTCGGCGCACAGGTGCATATTGTTGAGGATTTTGATAAATTAAAAGAATTACGCAAAAAATTGCTTCATAATCATCACCTTTATCAGCAGTATATTAAAAACAGTAAAGGAAAAGATTTGAGGGTAATCGTAATCGGCGGTAAACCTATATGCGCCATGATGCGCTGTAACGACAACGATTTTAGGGCAAATATAGAACTGGGCGGAAAAGGCGCGGCGTATTTATTAGACAAAAATCAAGCCGAATTAGCTGAAAAAATAAGCAATATTCTCGGGGCGGACTATATGGGTGCGGACTTTCTTTTTGATACGGAAGGCTTAAAGCTATGCGAAGTAAACGCCAACGCACATTTTTTAGGTATCGAGGCAGTTACGGGCGTCAATATATCTGAAATATACGCCGAGCATATCTTTAAAACGGTGACAAATGGATTTTAAATCGGCATACGAAAAAGTATTAAGAGAGATTGACCAAAATAAACTGCGGAAAAATGTTACGGT
>CALGIK010000014.1 GCA_937915515.1 uncultured Clostridia bacterium | reverse complement strand
AGGGAAACACTAAACTCATTATACTAACCTATCTCACAACATTTGATAAAAAGCCATTATATATCCGATAAACCGTAAAGGTACTCGACTGTAACGCCAAAATATTGCGCCATTTTTATAACCGTCACAGTGTCGGGGATAAGAGCGTATCTTTTCCATTTGGTAAAATTGCTTTTATCAAAACGACAGTCTTTTGCCACCTTATATTGAGTAACATTTTTTGATGTAAGCTGTTGGTTAAGCCTCTGCCAAAAAGCCAACGGTTTTTCTTTTCGCACTCTTTCTTTTTTATCCGTAAGTCCCAAAAGAAAATCAATAGAGCAATCAAACTTGTCCGATAATTTTATTAAACTCATTAATTTAGGACATACGTTTTCGTTGATCCATTTTGATATTGATTGATTGCTGCATCCCGTCAATTTTTGTATGTCAACATTGTTCAAATTATATACTTCTTTAAGCTCTAAAAGTCTTTCGGCAAATAACGACATAAATCTAAAATATTCTTCCTTATTCTTGGATAAATTATTGCAATACAGTATGCAAATTAGTTGCTTTCCAATTAAGTCCTACTATATAATTATTTTTGTATTTTAGCAAAGGAGGTGATAACAATGAATGAAGAATTTATTTATTCTATCGGAGAGGCACTCTTGTCCGAAGATGAGATTTTGGATGTCAGTTATCCTAAAATTGATATTCCTGATTTTCTTTTTGTGACTTTAAAAGACGGTAATAAATTAAAATTGTCTCTTTCGGTAGAAAAACTGGAAGCTTAGTTCAAAACCTTTACAAATGAAAAATATCGCATTGATTAATATAAAAATATAAAAAAGGGGTGATTTTTTTCGTAAAAATTAAAACACAAAAAACATATTTATTTAGGTAATTAACTTGTCTGTTTTAAATACATATTTTGATTAATTATTAACAAATCTTGTTTTTACATTTAGGAAAAATGAGTTAAAAAGGAAAGGAAACAGAAGAGATTAAACAATAAGCTTAAATAAAAAATCCGCGGCCTTATGAAAATTCGGCCGCTTTATATTTTTCACCATCCGACCAAAAGGCTGAGCAAAAGAGGGATGACCATATATAAGCTGAACCAACGCAAATCGGTATGTTTAAGCAGAGCAATCAAAAACTTTATTGCTATTATACCGCTAATGTAAGCTGCAATTATACCCACAGCAAGAGGCAGCCAATTTATTACGATGCCTATCGTAAAAGCTTCATAAGCTTCCAATGCCGCACCGCCCATAATTACGGGTATACTCATAAGGAAGGAAAAATCAGCGCTCTGTGTGCGTTTGATATTAAAAAAGCTTAAAGATGCAATAGTTGCTCCGCTGCGAGAAATCCCGGGGAAAACCGCTATTCCCTGAGCTATCCCCGCAACAAGAGCAGGAATAACAGGACGTTGATATAACGGACGGTTGTTTTTGCTGAAAGAAGTTGTTATAAGTAAAACAGCAGTGATAAAAAATCCGAGCGGCAATAAGCCGTTAAAATATTTTTCGGGCACCCAGGTTTTTACGGCAAAAGCGATGATAAAAGTCGGTATACTCGACAGAGTGATTAAAAGCATTCGCTTGTCGCGGATAGGGTGCAGCGTCATTTTTAAGACAGGTTTAAAAAACACCGTAAGCACAGCAAAAAGTGTCCCTACGTGCATCATAACATTAAAAAACAAGTCAGACGGCAAAACAAGGATTTTTTCCGCCAGCACCAAGTGGCCGCTGCTGCTGATGGGCAAAAATTCCGTAAGCCCCTGCAAAAGCCCTAAAAATAAACCTTCCCAAACTGTCAAAATGTAATGTCTCCTTGTTTACAAAAAAGGTGATATAATGGTATAATAATTTTGCATTAATATTGTATGGAGATTTTCTTGTAATATGAAATTAGGAGTCATAGGTTTACCCAATGTCGGCAAAAGCACTTTGTTTAACGCAATCACTCGTGCCGGAGCGCAAGTTGCCAATTATCCTTTTTGCACAATTGAGCCTAACGTGGGCGTTGTAGCCGTACCCGACGAGAGACTGAATAAACTTGCCGCACTCTACGACAGCAAAAAAGTCACTCCCGCCGTTATCGAATTTGTGGATATAGCGGGACTTGTTAAGGGCGCAAGCAAGGGCGAAGGATTAGGAAATAAATTTTTAAGCCATATTCGTGAAGTTGACGCTATTGTTCATGTAGTGCGCTGCTTTAACGACCCCAACGTTACTCATGTCGAAAATACCGTTGACCCGGTGAGGGATATGGAAACTATTAATCTTGAGCTTATTTATGCCGATATCGAGACGGCGCAAAGAGCGGTGGAAAAGGCTAAGACAGCGGCAAAAAGCGGCGAAAAAAGCGCACAAAATGAATTAGCTTTATTGGAAGGATTATATGAACATTTAGCCAAAGGAAATCCCGCTCGTAATTATATATATAATGAGGAAGAACGTGAAATAATCACAAATCTCTTTTTGCTTACGGATAAGCCTGTTATTTACGCCGCTAATATCAGCGAAAATGATCTTTCAAAAAACGAAAACGAGTTAAGTCTTGTCAACGCTGTAAACAAGCGTGCTGATGCCGAAAAAGCAGAGGTGTTGGTTATTTGCGCAAAAGTTGAAGAGGAATTAAGTATAATGGACGAAGCCGACCGTGACGTTTTTTTGACAGAATACGGCATTAAGGAAAGCGGTTTAAATAGGCTTATAAAAAAATGTTATTGGCTTTTAGGGCTGATAAGCTTTTTGACGGCAGGTGAAAAAGAGACACGTGCTTGGACCATCACAAAAGGTACAAAAGCGCCTCAGGCGGCGGGCAAGATTCATACCGATTTTTTAAAGGGTTTTATACGCGCTGAAATAGTGCCTTACGAGATTCTGCTTGAATGCGGCAATTATAATAACGCTAAGGAAAAAGGCAAAGTAAAAAGCGAAGGCAAAGACTACGAGGTAAAGGACGGCGACGTGATATTGTTTCGTTTTAATGTATAAGGAGTAAACTATGACATACGCAACTGAGCATAAAAACCCCGCTGCGCCCAAAGTAAGTTTAAAAAACAAATTGGCTTTTTCTGCCGGCGACATTTTCGGCGGCGGAAGTTTTAATATAATAAATTTTTTGTTTGTGCCTTTTTTGACGCTTACCGTCGGCATAAAAATGTATTGGGTAGGTATTATTCTCTTAATCAGTAAGTTTTGGGACGGACTTATCGATCCCTTTATA
>CALGIK010000013.1 GCA_937915515.1 uncultured Clostridia bacterium | reverse complement strand
CACCGTGACGTTATCGTAGCCTTCTGACCAATCAGAGGGCAAATTTACAAAAAACCGTTCTATCCTCTTTGTAATAAATAAAAAATGGCAATCGTTACGTTCCTTAATAAAACGCCAGGCGTCTTTGCGCCATTCGTCTGCTTTGTCAAGCAAAAAATCCGAAGTAAAACATGTCCAAACAAATTCACCGGGCGGCAAAACATACAGCCCCTTTTTGTTGCGTTTAATAGGGTAATCAAATTGCTTTGTTTTATAAACACTGCTTGCATCCAAATCGTATTTGCTGTCACGCCGATATACATAACAATTTAAACAGCCTTCGCTTTTTTTGACACATCCGTGCCACGGATTCCATATCGCCACAAAACAATTATATATCTTTTTTATTATGTTTGCAACTGCATTTTTGCCTGTATTTAAACATAGATTAAGCATAATCAGACAGTATGAATTCAAAATTTTTTACTCAAGAGAAGTAAAACCTTATTGTTTATGGTATAATAATCTATGCATTATTACATTAGGAGGAAGATAAAAAAATATGGGCACAATGGCATTGTTTTCGATTATCGCCGGTATTGCCGGCACAGGGATAGGGGGTATTATCGGACTTTTGTTTAAAAACAAGAGCGAAAAACCCATAAGCTGCGTATTAAATTTTGCCGCAGGCGTGATGGTGGCGGTGGTTTTTTTTGAGCTTATCCCCGAAGCCTTAAGCATAATCGAAAACGTAAAAAACAAATACATTATTGTAGTATTGGGTATTATCTTAGGTATTGCCGTTATCGCATTTTTAAACTGGATAGTGGATTATTTTACTCAAAAAACAGATAAAGAGCAATTAAACCAAAAACATAAGCTGGAAGAATTAAGCCATTGTGTTGACATAATAGAAATTGCTTCAGGTAAAAAAAACAAGAAAAAATTTTTAATAAGCGGCATAATAATGATGATAGCAATAGGCTTGCACAATCTGCCCGAAGGCTTAGCTTTAGGGTCTAGCGGCGCTGTTGCCGTCGAAAACGCAATATTGCTTACTGTCTTGTTGGGTTTACATAACATCCCCGAGGGTATGGCAATCGCAGTGCCCCTTATAAGCGGAGGACTCACCGCATGGAAAACCGTTTTACTGACTGTTATAAGCGGAAGCATAACGGTAATCGGCGCTGTTTTAGGCTTTGCTTTAGGCAATATTTCGCCAATGGTGATTTCTGTTTGCCTAAGTTTAGCGGGCGGCGCAATGCTTTACGTAACATACGGCGAGATATTGCCTCAAGCGGTTTTATTATACAATAAACGTTTGCCAACGTTATTTAATCTGTTTGGCGTAATTTTAGGGATGCTTATTATATTTTTGATATAAGTAATTCTTTCTTTTAATCGAAAGGGTTTGTACATTATTGTCAGACCCTTTTTTTTATTAAAATTTATTGCATTGATATTATATATAAGGAAAAAAAGCAGAAAAAATGCAAATACTTACATTAAACGGAGGCGTAAATGGACTATAAAAACAAAATTATTACTGTCGAAAAAGCTCTGTCGCTTGTTAAAAACGATGACCATATTGTAAGCGGTTTAGCTCCCTCAGAAGGTGCGGCATTTTTAAGTCAGCTTCATACTTTAAAAAACAAAGTAAAAAACGTAACGGTAACAACCTGTTTGCCTTTGGGTAGTTTTGAATATATGACAGACCCCGATTGTGCTGATACGTTTAATCAGGACGGTTGGTTTTTTACGCCAACATTAAGAAAATCTTTGAAGTTAGGCAACGTGTCATATGTTCCGCAGCATCTTTCATCGGCGGCTACAAAACGTGTATATCACATTAAACCTACAATATATATCGGCAACTGCAGTATGCCCGACAAGCACGGTTATGTTTCTCTCGGATTATCCAATACTTACGAAAAATACATTATCGAAAAAAGCGATTTGGTAATATTAGAAATTAATCCAAATGTTCCCCGTACTTTTGGCGATGTGGAATTATCGGTAAACGATGTAAACTATTTTATTGAAGCAGACTATCCCATACCCGAAATACCCGATGCGAACAGCAACGAAAAAGATATTTTGATAGGCAAATATATCGCTGATTATATTAATGACGGCGATTGTATACAGTTAGGCATAGGAGGGATACCAAATGCCGTAGCCTCTTCGCTTTTTGGTAAAAAGCGTTTAGGCGTGCATACCGAGCTGTTTTCGACAGGCATGATGAAACTCACTCAAGCAGGAGTGATAGATAATTCGGCAAAAAACTTTAACCGTGGCAAAGCAGTCACGACTATGATAATAGGTACAAGGGAGCTTTATGATTTTGTAGACGACAATCCGGGTATTATGGTTTTGGACGGCAAATATACCAACGATTATTATGTTATCGGCAAAAATGACAATATGGTAAGCATAAATACCACCTTAGAAATCGACCTGACAGGGCAGTGCTGCAGCGAAAGTTTGGGCAGCGTACAATTCAGCGGCAGCGGCGGACAAGCCGATACGGCTATCGGAGCGCAAAAAAGCAAAAACGGCAGGTCGTTTATTGCGCTTTATTCTACCGCTATGGCAAAAAATCCCGACGGCAGCCGCACCGAAGTTTCTAAAATTGTGCCGCAGCTTAAAACGGGCGCGGCTGTGACGCTTTCACGCAACGATGTGCATTATGTAGTCACCGAATACGGCGTGGCGGATTTAAGAGGCTGTAATGTGCGCGAAAGGGTAAACAGACTGATTAATATTGCCCATCCAAAATTTAGAGAAGAAATTTTGCGCCAAGCATACGAAGTAGGTCTGATAGCAAAAAAAGCATATTAAAAAATAAAGACAATAACAGTTTGATTTAAACGTTATTATATAGGAGGTAAAAAATATATTAAGCAATTTTCAACCGTAGACAGGTTTCTTTTTCATTACCAGACAGGAAACATTGATAATTCCTGTCTGGTAATGGTTAAAGTAGTATTAAGAATATTAAAAACTCTATATTAACACTAAAATTTTCAATCACAATTATCAAGTCTTTTTAAAATTTCATAAACATATTTTAAACATTCTGTCATTTTTTCAACTTCTTCTTCATTTGCAATCTTACTAAGTTGTTGATTAAGAAATATTGTAGAATATTCCTGTCTTTCATTATATAAGCGAGATCCCTCTTCAGTTAATTTTAAATATACAAAACGCAAATTATTATGTTTTTGATATCGTTCTATCAAGTTATTTTTATACAATCCTTTTATTGCATTTGATAGATAATTTGTTGAAGTGGAAGTTGATTCCGCCAATCTTCCAATAGTTGTATCTCCAAAATTTGCTAAAAATGACAATACATTGCTTTGTATAGGAGTCAATTTTGAACCAGGAACATTCTTAATGGCACCATACAAATATTTGTTGTTGTAAACTGATTGTAAGGTACTAATTCTCTTAAATTTTTCAATAATTTTATAATCCATTTATTTACCTGCCAAATTAATATTACTGGAATTTGTAAAAATAGTCAAGCATTTATTAATATAATATAATAGTTAAGAAAACTTATATAATAATATAAATTATTTGTTAAATGCTATTGACAAATGAGATACTGTATGTTAGAATCTGATTAAAATCAGCCTGAATTAGGCAAAAATAAGGAGGATAAAAATGAAAAGAATAGCAATTATGTTGTTAACAATTATTTTTTGCTTGGCAATTGCCGTATGTTTTACAGCATGCGCAAATGCTTATACAGTGACATTTGTTAATGACGACACAACTTTGGCGACTGTTATGGTACCAAAAGGCAAAAAAGCATATTCGGTCGCTCTGGATTTGGAGGAAGGCGTTTATGTTGAAGGCTGGTACCTTAATAGCGACTTCGGTACCCCTTACAGTTTTGATACCGCAATAACGGGCGATATTACGCTTTATGCAAAACTGCAGTCAAATCTTTATACGGTTACATATACGCTTAGCGGAGGGGAAGACGCAGTACCTACGCAGGAAAGCGTAAATGCCAACGGTAGCTTTACGGTGACAGATACTGTGCCGACTTGGATAGGTTACGAGTTTAAGGGTTGGAGTGACGGAACAAAACTGTATAACGCTAATGAGGAGTACACAGTCGATGGCACAGATAACGTGGTTTTATATGCCGTATGGGAATACAAAACAGTACACATCAGTTTTTATGACGGCGACGGCGTAAAAATGGAAGGGTATGACAGAGATATCCCTTATAACGGCGATGTAATCGCTCCTGACAGCGAATTAG
>CALGIK010000012.1 GCA_937915515.1 uncultured Clostridia bacterium | reverse complement strand
GGTGTTAAAGCTAAAAAAGAAACTGCAAAAAAACCTAAAAAAGAAAAGCGTATTAAGGACAAAAAAAGCGCTGTTAAAAATATAATAAAGCAAGAGGACAAAACGCAAAAAAACGAAAATACGCATAATGCAGAAAATAGGTAATTGATATGGCGAAGAAACAAAAAAGAAATATATTAACGAAAATAGATGAAATAATAAGCGATAAAGTTAATAAAACAAAATCCAAAAGCGGCGGCAAAAAGACATATAACATATTAAGGGGTAAAAAAATTAAGGGTGCGTCGATATTTTTAGTTGTTTTTATTTTCTTGATGAGCGGTGTCTTGTTTTATATGGATATTGCTCCTTTCAATTTTGAAATTGACGGAAACTTTTTTAAATATTATACATATCAACCTAATGACCCAAACTTAAACCTGTCAAATTTACAAGAACAAGATTTTAGATTTCATATGATAGACGTGTGGCAGGGGGACTGTCTTTTGGTCGAATTGCCTGACGGCAAGCGCATGCTTATTGACGGCGGCAAAAAGAGCAACGATGTGGCCAGTAGCATTATCAGTTATATCCTTTCCGAAACGTTAGGTCTAAAAAATCAATACGGAATAGTAACTATCGATTATGTTTTGCTTACTCACGCCGACGCCGACCATTGCGGCAGTCTTGATGATGTAATCAAAAGCGATAAAATATGTGTAGGAGAGGTTTTCCGTCCTATGATTTTGTCAAATTATAACAACGACCCGCTTAAAGAGTATGCAGACGAATTTAACTATCAAGTAAGTACGGTAAGCACGACGGTTTATTCGGATTTTGTAAAAGCCGTCGAAAACGAGCAAAATTGCATAACGCATTACAATATAGGCGAAAGTACCATAAGCGGCAACGGGTATGATATGTATTTTTTTAATCCTACGGCGGATATGTACAAAAATATTAGTTCGGCGGCGGACAAAAATAACGTATCGCCTATTGTTTTGTTATGCGTAAACAGGCGGAAAATTTTGTTGACAGGCGACGCAGATAAAGAGCAGGAAGATAATTTTTTAGCCAAATTAAACAACAACGGTTACGGGATAAGTTTAGATGACGCCGATGTTGATTTTTTGAAGGTAGGTCACCACGGCGGAAAGGAATCTACTAATAAGGTTTTTTTAGACGCAGTCAAGCCCGAATATGCGCTTATCAGCGTTGGGGAATCAAACAGTTACGGACACCCCACTGTCGAAGTGTTAAATAGATTGTCCGAAATAGGCTGTAGCGGTAAAATTTACCGAACAGATAAAAAAGGCAATATTGTTTTAACAATTGACAGCGAGGGAGAGTTTTCCTTTGTTTTTGGCAACAGCGATACTGTAAACGCTAAAATTATTAAAAGAGCGCTATATAACGCATTTTTTAATGCAACACTAAAAGCACGAAAGTATCTATGATTAAAGTTTACGTAAAAGGTTATGCGCACGGCGAAGGCTATTTTTGTAAAGCTGTCGGTTTGCCAAAGGGTTTTTATATTGATTTGGCGCAAATAAGCGAGGAATTGAAACGCCGCCGAAGCGGAATAGGCAGAAGCAATCGTATGACTATAGAAAATGATGAGTTTTTTGTTTTATCGGGTTTGGATAATTTCAGCAAAACCGACGGTGCTCCTTTTTTGGTCTTTATCAAAAACATAGACAACAATATCGGCAAAAAACCGCCTATCACAGCTTTGCGGAGCGGACATGCCGATTTGGCGGCTTGCACTAAGTTAGGGTTAAAGGACGGCAGATTAGTTTGCGAACTGGCAAGCGCACGCCGTACGGTGGCTTATACCTTAATAGGCGCAGTGTGTAAACAAATATTAAAAAGCAAAAACATCTTTACTTACAGCAGGGTGACGGGGATAGGCAGAGTTTTTACAGATAAGGAATTTGATTATTTTACCGATATACAAGCTGTCGAAAAAAGCAGTATGCGCACAAACGACTTAGCCGCCGCTTTGGATATGGAGAAAGAGATTATTAAAGCAAAACAAGCAGGCGACAGCGTAGGCGGCAGGGTGGAAGTAGGCTGTATTAATTTAGCTATGGGTTTAGGCGATTTTGTAGACTTTGACTTACGACTTGACGGTGTTTTGGCGCAAAAAATGATGGGTATACCCGGCGTTAAAGCCGTTTCTTTTGGTATAGGGGAGCAATACGGGGATAAATATAACAGCGAAGTTGCCGATAAATTGACAGCGGACGAAAATGGCGATATAGTTTATTCGACCAACAACTGCGGCGGAATTGTGGCTGGACTGACTAACGGCGCACCGATAAAAATTAATTTAACGGTAAAACCTGTGCCCACTACAAAAAAAAGCATTGAGACAGTGGATATTGTAACTAAACAGCCAGCTTTGTCTCATTACGAAAGAAGCGACGTGTGCGTTGTGCCTAACGTGGGTGTAATTGCCGAAAATATTTTAGCAACAGCCGTTTTAGATTTGATAGCCGATGAAGATAGTTCTGTCATTTTTTCTGATTTTGATGCGGTCGATTTTAGAGAA
>CALGIK010000011.1 GCA_937915515.1 uncultured Clostridia bacterium | reverse complement strand
TATGCCAGTAGGTCTTTAAACGAAATTGAAGATATAAAAAATATAGGAGTATAAAGAATGGAAACTGTCAGCAGCGATTATCTAAAAGGTACTACCATTTGCGCCGTAAAAAAGGATTCGATGATAGCCATTGCAGGCGACGGACAGGTGACACAGGGACAAAATACCATACTTAAAGGCAACGCCGTAAAGGTGAGACGTATTTATGACAATAAGGTAGTGGTGGGTTTTGCAGGCACTGTTGCAGATGCCTTTACTTTAAGCGAAAAATTTGAAGCAATGCTTAACAAATACAGCGGAAATTTAATCAGAAGTGCAGTCGAATTGGCTCAGTTGTGGCGCAGCGACAAAATTATGCATAAACTCGAAGCCATGATGATTGTAGCCGATAAATCGGATTTTTTAATTGTATCGGGCAGCGGCGACGTTATAGAACCTGAAGAAGACGGCGTTGCGGCAATAGGCAGCGGCGGAAATTACGCTTTGGCGGCGGCAAAAGCAATGGTTAAGGAAACTAATCTAAATGCTCAAGAAATCGCCTACAAAGCTTTAAAAATCGCAAGCGAGATTTGTGTGTTTACAAACGACCACATAACGGTAGAGGTGCTTTAAATGGAAAATAAGATTGAATTAACACCAAAACAAATAGTTGAGGAGCTTGATAAATATATAATAGGTCAGGACGAAGCAAAAAGAGTGGTTGCTGTAGCTTTACGTAACCGTTATCGCCGCAGCCAATTATCCGATAAGGATAGGGAAGAAATTACTCCCAAAAATATTATTTTAAAAGGACCAACCGGGGTTGGCAAAACGGAAATCGCCCGCAGACTGGCTAAGCTAGTTAAAGCGCCCTTTTTAAAGGTAGAAGCAACAAAATACACCGAAGTAGGTTATGTCGGACGTGACGTGGAATCAATGATACGTGACCTTGTCGAAGTTTCTATCCGTCTGGTTAAGGAAGAAAGATATAAGGAAGTCAGCGAAAAAGCGCGCAATACTGCTATTGACAAAATTGCGGAATTGCTTTTAAAAAATAAAGAAAATCTTCCCGAAGGTATCGAAAAGGCGACACTAAAGGACGAAATCGCAGCAGGCAATTTAAATCAGCTGACGGTCGACATTGAGGTAGCCGATGCGCCTAAATCTATTGACGTAGGAGTTGGCGGCGGAGAAATTAATATAGGCAGTATATTCGGTGATTTTATGCCCAAGCGTTATAAAAAACGTAAGCTTAATGTGGGCAACGCATTAAGGATTTTAACCGATGAAGAATCGGAAAAATTAATTGATAAAGATAACGTCAATGCCGAAGCGATAAAAAGAGCCGAAAACGACGGTATAATTTTTGTCGACGAAATTGACAAAATTGCAGGCAAGTCTTCGCATAACGGTCCCGACGCGTCGAGGGAAGGTGTACAGAGAGATATTCTGCCTATTGTCGAAGGCTGTACCGTCAACACAAAATACGGCACAATTAAAACCGACCATATTCTTTTTATCGCAAGCGGGGCTTTCCATATCAGCAGTGTAAGCGATTTAATCCCCGAGTTACAAGGGCGTTTCCCCGTTGTGGTGGAGTTAAAGAGTCTTAATCAGCAGGATTTTGTGCGTATTTTAACGGAACCGCAAAATGCCATTACCAAACAATACACAAAACTACTTGCCGTTGACCAAGTGGATATAGAGTATACCGACGACGGAATCAACGAAATAGCATTTGTCTCCGTTGACTTAAACAACAGCAAAGAGGATATAGGCGCAAGACGTTTGCAGTCTG
>CALGIK010000010.1 GCA_937915515.1 uncultured Clostridia bacterium | reverse complement strand
CGCTGCAATGCTTTTAAGGTTTCGTCGGCGTTATTTTCGACAATATAAGCGATATTCAATCCGCTGTATGTTTTATCGATAAAATCCTGAATTATCTTAATGTCAAAACGGTTGACTATAAATGTGATATTTTTAAGTTTTTGTCTCACAAGTTTGGTAATAATGTTAAACAAAGCCGGTCGATTGTTGACGCTTAAAAGGCAGACAGGCTGAATACAGCTTACAGGCGATAAGCTGGCGCCCATTTCGCCTACCAAAACAACTACTTGTATATCGCTGTAATCACGTATCTGTTTTTTTTCACCGTTGCGGGATATAAGTCCTTTGACGATATCCAAAGTACTTGTTGCCTTTATGCGGTAATTTTTGTACGCTTTCATCTTCCCTTCCTCTTGGACAAATATATCATATTTCTGTTTCTTTGTAAACCTGTTATTTAAAAAAGCAGTCGGCTTTTACTTGCATTTTGACGGCTTTGTGGTAAAATATTTTTATGGAAGAGTATTTTAACGTTAAAAAACGGAAAATTCGCGCCATAGTGTTTGATTTTGACGAAACTTTATATGCTAGTCCCAATACGCGCAAACTATATATACAATACATAAAAAACACTGTTATGACTTTGGGAGGACATGACGAAAGTACAACTCTTAGACTGATGGAGGAATTAGGCTTTACCGAAAACAACAAAGCATCTCCTTCCTTTAGGGCAAGCTGCGAATATTTCGGCATTACAAAACAGCAATGGGACGGATACCGCATTGATAATTTTTTTGAAATTGATTACGAAAATGCTCAGACGGTATCTTTAGCAACTTTAAAACAATTAAAAAGGACTTATCCTTTATTTATAGCCAGTAACGAAGTGAAGGAAAACGTTCAAATTAAAGCTCTAAAATTAAATATTGATTTATCTGTTTTTGATGAGATTTATGCTCCGCAAAAAAAAGAGATAAACAATTATATGGATAAAAAAAATATGTACTTAAGCGTAGCAAAAAAGCTGAATATAGACATAAAATGTTTGCTTGTTGTAGGTGACAGGTATAAAGTTGATGCTCAGCCGATGCTTGAATTAGGCGGAAACGCAATCATTATAAAGCGTCCCGACGAAATAGACACTCTCGAAACAATTTTATCCTTAGACTGACAGCAAAAGATAAAGGAGAAGATATGGGAAGTTTCATTGAATCTTTTAATAATATTTTTTTATGGGTTTGTTCAGGTCTTTTTATTTTATACTTGCCGCGTATTTATTATTGGGTTTATGCTTTTAAAAAGCAAAGACATTTAGTCAACAGCAAAAAAAACCGATTTGCTCTGATTATTCCTGCCCGTTACGACAGCGCCGTTGTGCCGTCACTACTGGACAGTATCGCAAAACAAACATACGACAAAAACTTTTTTGATACCTTTGTAATAGTAAGCGACTTTGTTGACCCTACGGTAGAAATTGTAAAAAATTACCAAAATACAAATTTGCATGTAGAGACGGAGCAAACTTGCAAAGGCGAAGCATTAGACAGCTGCTTAAAAAAAATACTCAGCGCAAATCCCGATTATTATGATGCTTACATTATCATAGATGCCGATAATATTTTAAAAGCCAATTTTGTTGAGGAAATGAATAATGCGTTAATGAGCGGCAAACAAATTATCGTGTCAAAAAAACTTATCAAAAACAGACTCAGCAAATCTTTAAAAGCCAATACATTTTTTAGTACCTGCAGCGGTTTGTCTTATACTTACGTTGACGACTTCGGCAATGCTTACCGCACTAAGCACGGAATTGCTTGTTCGCTTTGCGGCACAGGGATGACAGTCACTAAAGACGTCATCAAAGAGTTAAACGGTTGGCCTTATCGCACAATGACGGAAGATTTCGAGCTTACTGCCGACAGTATATTACGCGGATATACAACAATGTATTATCGTTATGCGCAAAATTACACTGAGGAAGCGACCACCTTTAAAGTTACATGCAATCGCTTGATGCGCTGGCTAAACGGCTATCAGCAGACAAATAAGCTGTACCGCTCTAAGATAGAAAAAGATACTTGGGGGAGCGGCAAAATCAAGGTCAAAAATTTTGATTTTTTGTACGGACTCTGGCCCTTTTTAGCGTATTTAATTGCAGGCATTTTAAACGCACTTACAAATGCCGTGTTTTTGGTTATCATGCTGAGTAAGGGCGGCAATTGGCAAATAGCTTTTAACGGCTTATTACTCACACTATTGATTTTGTATGTCCCTATGGTGTTGTATACCGCAATAGTTTTAATTGCCGACGGCAAAAACCTAAAATTGTCTTTTATCGAAACGTTTATCATTACTATTTTAAATCCCTTCTTTTTTATCCTTTATGCCGTTGCGTATGTGCGGGGACTGTTTGTAGACGTGAGTCAATGGCAACAGGTTGAAAGGGTGGATTTTGAAGGGACGTTAAACGAAGTATAAATAATAAAATATTGATAGAGAGCACTTATAGTGCTTTTTTATTGCACAAAAACCTCTCGTTCATCTTAAAATTTATGATATAATGTTTTATACACATTTTGCTTAAAAATAACACCTATCTAAAATGTGCAAATTAAGAGAGGATTTTATTTAGTTTATCTTTTATAATAAAGGCGTAATTTATCGGATATGGAGTGGGTAGATAATTTAAACAAGGCAATTGATTATATTGAAAAACATCTAACGGAAGAAATCGACTGCAACATACTTGCGCGCATAGCTTGCTGCTCTTCGTTTCACTTTCAGCGGATGTTTGCTTATATTGCGGGCGTTACGCTTTATGAATACATAAGGACAAGACGTATGGCGTTAGCTGCCGTCGATTTGCAAAACAAAAAAGATAAGATAATTGATATCGCCTTCAAGTACGGTTATGATTCCCCCACCGCTTTTAACAGAGCATTTAAAAACGTGCACAAAGTAGCACCCTCCGCTGCAAGAAAAGAAGGTACAGTATTAAAAGCCTATCCCCCGATAAGTTTCAAAGTAGTATTAAAAGGAGCAACCAATATGGATTATAAGTTAAAAAGAACAGAACAATTCAAAATCATAGGGATAAAAATGCCGCTTTATAAGGATATGGAAAAGAATTTTGTCGAAGTACCTAAAATGTGGCAAAAAGCAATTAAAGAAGGCGTGGTAGAAAAACTATGCGGTTATATGGATACTCCCAATAAAGGAGTGTTGGGCGTTTCAGCATGCGGTCCTAACGAAGATTGGACGTACTATATAGCTGCTGTAAGTACTAAGAGCGCAGAGTTTCCTTTTGAGGAATACATAGTACCCGCTTCAACATGGGCGATTTTTTCGGGACAGGGTACGGGACTGTCAATTCAGCAGTTAGAGCAGCGTATCATTACCGAGTGGCTGCCGACATCGGGTTACGAATATGCCGATGCGCCTGATATTGAAGTGTACTATAACAGCGACCAAAGTAACATGAAGTATGAGGTATGGATACCCGTGCGGAAAAAATAGTAAAACATTATATTAAAAGCCTGTAAACATTTTTTTATAGGCTTTTTAATAACCTCGTAAATATACGTTTTGCACAGTAGTTTTCAATATCTTCTGATATTCTCTTGCCGTTAAAATATCTACAGCATTCAGTCCTTTTAATAAGCAATTTTCGGAGTCCTTAAATTTTTGTAAAAACAACCGTTTTGCGCCTATAAGCCACTTTGACATATCAATGATATCATTTTTAGAATGCAATTCCTTAACCAAGGTTGTCCTAAACTCATAGTCTAATTTGTCTGTGAGTAAATATGACACACTTTTTTTAATTTCATCAATATCTGCTTTTGCCGATACTGTTTTGTTATAGCTATTTATACTGTTTTTTATGTCCATAGCTATATAATCTATCAATTTATTTTCAACCAGATTTTTTAATACCTCAAAATTACTGCCGTTTGTGTCAAGCTTAACCAAATAATCAAGGTTTTTTACTTTTTTTATAAATTCTATCAAATCAGGCTGTAAAGTAGGTTCGCCGCCGCTTATTACCACTGCATCGATTAAGTTTCTTCGTTTAAACAGATAATCAAAAATTTCTTTTTCTTCTATTAGAGTTAAATTTTCGTTTTTTAATAAAGAAGAATTTTGGCAAAAAGGACAGGCAAAATTACATTCCGGCGTAAATACTACAACAGCGATTTTTCCGTCATAGTCTACTAAAGAAGATTTTTCCATTCCGCAAATTTTCATAACGTAATTTTAGCACATACAAAATAAAATCACAATAAAAAAGACAGTCAAAATGAAATGCACCTTAGTTGTATCCAACTTTTAAGTGCATTTCAAAAATCGACTGGCTTGTTGTTTTTTGTTTTATCACGCTTTTTTCTTTTCTCTTTTTAAGCGTTGACGGCTTATTTCGTCTTCATAAATGTTTTTGCCGGCAATAGCCAAGATACCTGCAATTACCAGAGCAATAACCATTAAAACGTTTAACAGTATAAAAAACGCTCTGCCTCTTTCGTAAGCAAGACCAAAACTCATTAAAAATCCTGTTAAGATAATTGCCGCCGTAACCAAATATAAAATTGCAGTGGTGCTGACGAGCCTTGGATTTTTAATGTAATCGTTTTCGGAATAGCTGTTTAGAGGTCTGCTTATTAATCTAATAACAGAAATCGAATTAACGAGCATCCATATATAGAGTGCAAAGCCTAAAACTAAAAACAGCATTAAAAAGACTCTGTTGCTGCCTGCTACAAAAATAAGATTAATGGTTTTATCAATCAATACTATTGCCGAAATTATAATGCCTATTATAGCGGAGCTTTTTATTAAATTTTTCGAAGTATCAAAAGTCATATTCCCCCCCTTAAGTTCTTTTTGTTAGTATTACAAAAAAACAGCAAATTATTTATATACATCACTCTTTTTAGAATAATGCTGATATTTTAAAAATCCGATTATATAATAAAATGAGGTAAAGCGTTTTGCAAAGCAGGAAAATACAAATCTTGTGGCGGTTTGCCGCATTGTTTTTGGGGATAACAGCTCTGACTATAAACTTAATAAATGCGTCCTTAAACGGCAATGTATATTTGCAGGTGTTTTACTTTACCTTTCAAACAAATTTGTTTGTGACGGTAAACTTCGCCGTTTTGCTTATTAAAACAGCACATCAAATAAAAAAAGAGGGCGTTATCGGCAAAGCGGCTTCTAACAATCACTGTTACGAAACTGCCGTTACACTATATATTTTTATTACTTTTTTGGTATTTTGGTTTGTCGTCGCTCCCATGGTGGTTATGGGCAAAAACTTAGAGATAAGACTGACGCCTCTTTACTTTGTAAACAATTTTTTGATACATGCGCTTATGCCTTTTATGGCAGTTGTAGATTGGGTAATGCTTTGCCCCCATGGCGGCTTAAATAAAAAATGTGCTTTAAAATGGCTTACCTATCCTGTTTTATACGGAGCTATTTTGCTGTTGAGAGCTTTATTGTGCGGTACTTTTAAGATACTTTCAGACGGAACAAAACTTTATTACCCTTATCCGTTTTTAGAGCCTGTTTTTATTTCTAAACTTAAAATTTGCCAAAACGGTCTAAGTCCTTATGTAGTATTGGTTTTTGTATGCATATCGTTGTTTGTATTTTTTTACGTTTTTGGCAGATTTACAATTTCGCTGGACAACGTTTTAGCCAAGGAAGAATCATTGTTAAATAAAAATTCGGTAAAAAAATGCCGTTGATTTAACGGCACTTTAAACGTTCATCTTTACACTATATTTACTGTAACCTCAGTGCTGATTTCGGGGAACAGTTTAATAGTTATTTTATATGTACCTGTAAGTTTAATAGGCTCCTTAAGCACGATATTTTTTTTGTCCACATTATAACCTTGTTTAATCAACTCTTCGGCAATTTCCTTACTGGTTATACTGCCAAAAATGCGACCCTTTTCGCCGTGGTTAGCCGGTACGGTGACTGCTGCGCTGCTCAAAACTTTAGCATCAGATAGCGCTTTTTGACGTTGTTGCTCCCATTCCTTTGCTTGAGCTGCCTTGACTGCTTCGGCCCTGTTTACGGCTTCTGCGGTGGCGGGTGCGGCAAATCCCTTTTTTATCAAAAAATTGTTAGCGTAACCATCGCTTACAGTAATAATATCATTTTTTTTGCCCTGACCCTTTACGTCGGCAAGTAATATAACTCTCATATATTTACCTCTTGATAATTTTATCTTAAAACATAATTTTTGTCAAGCAGGGCATACATTTGTGAAAATATGTATAAAAAAACCTTAGACGCCGATACTACAAACGTGGAAAATTTAAAAAACAATAAACAACTGCCTTGCGGAAAAGCAAGTTGTATGTTTGCCGATTGTATCAAGTTAGACGACGGCAAAAATGATATTATTTACGATGTAGCTCCTTGTGAAGTTTTAGGTCAATGCCCAAATCGTTTGGGTATAAATTCTTGATTATATTATTTTCAGAATTATTAATAATACCTTACTTAATAATCAAAGCGTTAAAAAGACAAAAACCGTTTGTCAAAGCGGAGTTTTGCTTGACTAATTATATATAAAATACTATTATTAAATTAACGTCTTTTACCGAGGTAGTTTAATGATAAATATGACTCACGGCACAGTAAAACTCTTTTGCGGCAACGCTTGTCCTAAGCTCGCAAAAGCTATAGCCGACAGATTGGAAATCCCTTTAGGCGACTGCGAAGTTACGCGTTTTTCCGACGGAGAAGTATGCGTAAACATTAAAGAAACAGTACGCGGATGCGATGTTTTTGTAATTCAATCCACCAGCACTCCCGTTAACGATAATTTGATGGAACTGCTTGTTATGATTGACGCATTAAAACGAGCCAGCTGCAACAGACTTACAGTTGTAATGCCTTATTTCGGTTACGCACGTCAAGACCGAAAAGCCCGCGCACGTGACCCTATTACCGCCAAATTAGTGGCAAATATGCTCGAAGCGGCAGGTGCCGACAGACTGTTGACGATGGATTTACATAGCACACAGCTGCAAGGATTTTTTGATATTCCCGTCGACAACTTGTTGGGTATGCCCGTATTGACAAGTGTAGCCCGCAGCCGTGCTATGGCAGCTAAATTTAATGCGCCTTTAGCAATTATTGATAAACGCCGTCCCAAAGCTAACGTCATGGAGGTTATGAATATTATCGGCGATGTCGAAGGCAAAATCTGTCTGATGCTGGATGATATGATAGATACAGCCGGTACGATAACGCAAGGCGCCGCCGCCTTAAAAGCAAACGGTGCAAAGGAAGTTTACGCTTGTTGTTCACACGGTGTATTAAGCGGACCCGCAATCGAAAGATTAAACAATAGCGCAATAAAAAAGGTGGTTATACTTGATACTATCGAACAGCCCGCCGAAAAGAAATGCGAAAAAATTCAGGAAGTAACGGTATCCGAAATATTTGCCGAAGCAATCGCACGTATATATTCCTACACAAGCATATCAACTTTATTTGAATAACAATTCCTTTTTTCTTAGGACTGCAAATTAGCGGTCCTTTTTTTTGTTTAATTTTTTCTTTATTGTCAACAATTACCCTATGAAAAACAATTGGTTGATTTTTTTTGCGGCATATATGATTTTAATTGGATTTTTATGCGGCAGTCCGAAACAGCTTAATAAAGTTATTAAGGGTGAAACGGAGATATATTACAAATATAATTTTGATACCCATCTTCCTTACGAGAAATTGGGAGAGGGGATGATTGTATTCTGCGATAATTCTTCTTTACATAATTTGCCTAAAGATTATAGTGCGATAACTGTTTCAGTCAAAGCTGATGCTGAAGAAATTATTAAAATACTGCGGTTAAACGTCAAGTTTAGAGAAAATTCATTGGACGTAGTCAGTATCTACGGCTATTCACCTTTAATAAAAGGAGGAATAGTCATAGACGGGTTTTTGATTAACGTTCAGATTGCCGCTTATTTAAATGAAGCAAAAGTAGGCAGTCCGATAATAGTGGGTGCTTTTTAAATATTTATGGTTTAAAAAATGCATTTAGGGTAAAAATTTTAAACGACAATGGAGGATAAAACTATGGAAAAGACTAAAAAACCAAATTCATTTGCAAATTTTTTAAAACAGAATCTGGCATTGGTTATAATAATAGCATGCGCGATAGCTGTATGCGCCATTGTTATGATAATCAATGGAAACAAAACGGTGCCAACTGACGTTAAGGGCGGTACTGACACCGGCATTTATGACCCGATAATTCCTAACCAACCTCAAACAAAAAAGTATATTGCGCCGGTAGCGGGATATACCATAGGTATGGATTATTCGCGCGACAGCGAGTTTGTGCTTGTTTTTAAGAAAACATTAAACGAATACAGTGTCCATAACGGTATTGATTTTATAGCGCAAGCGGGCGCAGAAGTAGTGGCGGTTAATGACGGCACGGTGACTGCAGTAAATAACAACTTCGGTATGGGTTACTGCGTTGAAATCACGCACGAAGACGGTACGATTTCACGCTATTGCAGTTTAGGAGAGGAAGTGTGTGTAGTTTTAGGGCAGGATGTGGAAGCTGGCGATAAGATAGGCACCGTAAGCACCACCGCTTCGGATGAACTATTGGAAGGAGATCATTTGCACTTTGAAATGCTGCGTGACGGCGAATTTATTAACCCTCATAGTATTATAGAAGAACTTTAAAAATTTGCTCAAAAATATTTCCACGTTAATAACGCGGAGGTATTTCACTTAATTAAAAGCATAGTGCATGGTTTTATAAATACAAAAAAAGCAAGTCTTTCGTGACTTGCTTTTTTGGCTTTAAACGCTATTTTTAGGGCTATTCAATGCGTTTTTGTTATTCAACTTCAACCTTAACGGTATTATCTCTTTTCTTAATTTTAGGCACGCTGATGTTTAAAACGCCGTTTTCTAATTTAGCTTTAATTCCGCTTGAATCGGAATCTGCCAAATAAATATTACGTGTCATTACCGAGCAGCGTCTTTCCTTGTGGATATAATTTTTGGTTTTTTCTTCGTTATTCTCCTCTCTGTTAACAGAAATTGTTAACCGTCCCTCATTAAGTGTTACGTCCACTTCATCTTTTTTTATCCCGGGCAATTCCGCCTCTACCGTATACTCGTTTTCGTTGTCGATTACGTCCACCTTAAAGGTGTGACCTAAAGAGCCTCTCCTAAAAGGCATCATACTGTCGGCAAAAAAATCGTCGAGCATGTTAAAGCTTCTGTCAAAAAAATCGCTGTTGATTAGGTCCGAATTTGTGTTGTTAAAGGGAATTAATCCTGACATAAATACCTCCTTCTTTTAAAGTGTCCTTTGCTTAGCCCTTACAAAAGACGCTATTTATTAATTCAGTATCACCTTGTCTGCTTTTATTTATACCTTTTTTAGATTAAAAAAACGGCTTTAAAACCGTCTAAAAAAAATTATATTGATAAAAAATATTAAGACATCTCCTTTATGCGTTGTAAAACTACGGCTCTGTCCGAGGTTCTTATTTTAGTAGCGTATACGTTTAAATAAGTTGCTTGCTTATTGGTTAACCGCAGGTATTTTGTGTCTTTAAGCAGCAATTTTTCGCGTATGGCGGTAAGTATTTCTATCATTATTTTGCCAAATTCCTCATGACGGCACAAAAATTTAAGGTATTCGTCAGCATTTTCCGTCCTGTTGCCCATTACTGCTTGAGCTACGGTGTTTTTTATTACTTCGTCAAACGCCGCACTGCTTAAAGTAAGCAAATATTTTTTTATTACTGCGTTTTCGGACAACATCTTTAGTGTTTTTGATAAACTTTTATCATAAAAAAGTTTGAGCGTATCTGTCGAGAGAGCGGCATTTGCCTGCTTAATGGCACAAAAAACCTTATCGTATTTTTCTAATAAATATTCCCACAAATTGACTGCCGTATCAAAATCATAATTGAGCGTGTGATTAATAGTTTCGGTAAAAATTTGCGGATGAATTTCGACATTAAAAAGAGCCATTTCCGTCAACGCTTTAAAAAAATTTTTTGTTTTGGTATCCATATTTTCAGTTTAGCGTGAATGAAATCATTTGTAAACTGTTTCGGCATTTTTTTTCAAAATACGCCGCTTTTTTATGCTTTTATCAACAGTTTTTGTTTTATTCTTTGATTATGAGGGTTTATATCGAATATGCCCTGTTGGATAACCTGTTTTTTGACTGGCTTTTACTTTTTGCCGTCGCTAAAACAATGCGTATTAATGCGCCTTGGTGGCGATTGGTTTTAGGAGCGGTTTTAGGCGCTGCGGGAGCTATAATAATATCCCTGATATCGGCACACTGGTTGTGGTTATGTTTGCTAAAAACAGCCTTGCTTATTTTTTTGATGCTGGCATCATATCCTTTAAAAAAACCAAAAAAATTTTTTGCCGCAAGCGGTCTTTTTCTGGCATATACTTTTGCTTTGGGCGGCAGTATCATTGGGCTGTTCTATCTGTTAAAAATAGATTTTGCCTTGTCGGATACGCTCAATTATGTTCTTAAAATTCCGATAGGCTTAATTGGACTAGGAGCAATATTTTTTTGTATTCTTGTTGGGCAAACAGTAAAAATTATAAAAAATACTGTTAAAATGAAGAAATACGGATGCAAAATACGCCTAAAAGCTTGCGGTCAGACTTTTGAACTGATGGGTTTTTTAGACAGCGGCAACGGTTTGACAGACAACGGCACGCCGGTATGTTTTTTCTCCGACTGCATTGCCGCACGGCAATTAAAAAAATGCGCCGCCGAAAAACTTTTATCGGGAGAAGCTGCATTAAAAAATTTACGGTACATAAATTATGTTACAGTGGACGGGCGCGCAAAAACTCTCGCTTTTGATGCTGACGAATTTACAATAGACGGAGTCAAAAAAAAATGTGTGATAGCTTTTGGCAACAACAGTTGCCTAAACTTTGATGTGCTTGTCAATATGGCTCTTACGGAGGAAAGTGTATGAATTTACTTAAAAAACTGCTTAAAGCGTTATTAAGCCAACGATTGGTTGCGTACATCTGCGGGACGGAGGCATTACCCAAACCGTTGAGTTCGGAGGAAGAAGCGCTTTTGGCGGAGCTGTCAACTTCCGGCGACACCAATGCGAGGGAACGGCTGATAGAACATAATTTGCGTTTAGTCGTATATATCGCAAAAAAATTTGAAAACACAGGCATTGATTTGGAAGATTTAGTCAGTATCGGCACAATAGGGCTAATAAAGGCCGTAAACAGTTTTGACCTGTCCAAAAAAATAAAGCTTGCCACCTACGCAAGCAGATGTATCGAAAACGAAATCTTAATGTATTTAAGAAAAACCGTCCGCACCAAAACGGAAGTATCTCTTGATGAACCGTTAAACATAGACGGAGAGGGCAACGAATTATTGTTAGGCGACGTTTTGGGTACGGAAAGCGATTTGATTTTTAAAAACCTCGAAGTATCGGTGGAAAAACAACTGTTAGACGAGGGATTAAAAAAGCTCTCCGCACGTGAAAGAAAGATAGTAAATTTGCGGTTTGGTCTGGACGGAAGCGATGAAAAAACGCAGAAAGAAGTTGCGGATTTGTTAGGCATTTCGCAATCATACATATCACGGTTAGAAAAAAAGATAATCAGCCGTCTTAAAAAAGAAATAGGAAAAATGTTTTAATATAATTTTAAAATATAAATAGACAAAACAAGCCTGATTTTTGCATAAATAAACCTTTTTTGCGTCCCTAAAAATATTATTCTTAAAAAAAGGGGGGACGTTTAATGTTCAAAAGAAAAATTTGGTTAAAAATAGCCGCAAATTTAGCTTTGGCGGCAGGTTTTTGTCTTTTGCGATTTAAAGACGGTTTTGACGGTGAGCTTGCATTTGGTCTTTATGTCGGTGCGCTTTACTGTGAAGCACTTATTTTACCTTCCCTCACCTTTATTGCCAGCGGCCTTTTAGGGGGACTAAATTCGTTTTATGTAGCTCTGGCACAAGTCGCCGTGATGGTAGCCGCAAGCTTAATTCATATAAAAACAAAACGAAAAATCAGCCGTTGGCTATTACTTTTGTATGTCGCTGCCGCCAATGTGTTTTATGTCCTTTACGGCATAGATACACAGTTGATTGCGAGTAGACTCATTAACGCAGCCGTAGGCATTATCTTTGCTTATGTTTGCGTTTATGCTCTTAGAGCTCTTTTTGTAAGAGGATTAAAATATCAGGCGGGTGCGGACGAATGCGTCTGTATTTACATTGTCTTACTTGCGTTGCTTAAAGGACTTGCCAATATATCTTATTTTGGTGTAAACACTCTTAATTTGCTTGCGCCATTTTTGATTTTATCTACGCTGTTTACCTTAGGTTCTAAAAGCGCTTTTTGTCTTGCTGCGACGTTTGGGTTGGCGTTTGCTCTTACATACGGTGACCTTACTATGCTTGCGGTGTGCTGTTTATGGACGGCATTCGCGGTAGCCTTTTATACGGTACACCGTATCCTCGCCGTTTTATCTCTGCTTCTTTGCGAAGTAATTTTAGCTTACTTTTTTGAAGTTTACGCACTTAATACCACGCCTACTCTTATCTGTACTCTGATAGGGTGCGCATTCTTTTGTTTAATACCGACATGGGTTTTACGCAGAGTATCGGCATCTATGGGCAACGATAAAACGCAGTATTCGCCACGTCATATAATAAACCGATTGCGAGTCAATTTAAGCAGGCGCCTTTTTGATTTATCCGAAGTGTTTTTTGCTATGCAAAATACCTTCAAATCTCTTACGAGGGGAGTATTGCCTCCCGAAAAAGCCGTTTACGCCATAGGTAACGAAGTTACGGACAATGCCTGCAAGGATTGTCCGCAAAAGCTTAAATGCTGGCGAGCCGACGCTTCTTCCACTCAAACTTATCTGCATCAGCTGATTGGCTGCGGTATTGACAGAGGTAAAGTTACTTTGCTGGATCTGCCGCCGGAGATGGCAAACAAATGCTTAAGAGTCAGCACAATGCTCTCAATCACCAACACCGAAGTGGCAAATTACAAGCAATATTATCTGATTAACAGCAGCTTTGACAACAGCCGTGCGCTTTTAGGCAGCGTTACAGGCGGAATAAGCAAAGTAATGCTTTCGTTAAGCCGCGACAGTCAATCGACGCTGTCTTTTGACAGCGCAAAAGAAAAACAGCTGATGGAGCAATTGACTTTTTTTAATGTTTTGGTTAAGGAAGCGGTAATTTTAAGCCGCGAAGGCGAGTTGTCGATTACTCTTATTGTCGATAAAAAAGACGCCGACAAGCCGCAGATAGCCGACGTGCTTTTTCATGTATGCGGCGTGCGATTTGTCTGCAGGGCTAAGGAAAATTCTTTAGTAGACGATTGGACTGTATTGTATTATTCGCCTAAACCTCGATACGATTTATCGGTAGGGTTAGCTGCCGTCACAAAAAAAGGCAGCGAAATAAGCGGCGACACGCACAGTTTTATACGCTTAGCCGACGATAAATACCTTTTGGCGCTATGCGACGGTATGGGCAGCGGCGTTCAGGCGGAAAGGGCATCGGCAACAGCCATAAGCCTTGTAGAGAGTTTTTACCGAGCCGGCTTTGATAATGATTTAATATTAAATTGCATAAACAAATTACTTACAGCAGCCAGCAGTGAAGTATTTACAGCCGTAGATGTTTGCGTAACAGATTTAAAAAACGGTGCGACGGATTTTATAAAGTTAGGCGCTCCGTCGGGACTGGTTAAAAACGACTTTAAGGTTCAATTTGTCGAAGGCGCATGCTTGCCTTTAGGCGTTTTAGAAGAAATAAAACCCAGTATAACAAAGAAAGTTTTAGGCGAAGGCGATTTTATTCTTTTGGCAAGCGACGGGTTTTGGGACAGCTTTTCCGACAAAACTATTCCCGCTAAAATGTTTACGGAATGCAGCTTGACCAATCCGCAAATTATCGCTCAAAATCTTGTCGAACAAGCTTTGGCGCAAAACAACGGCACAGCAAAGGACGATATCACAGTGCTTGTGGCAAAAATATTTTAAATACTGTTACTGATTGATTACATACAAAAGCGAGCCTTTCTTTCGACTCGCTTCTATCTTTTATAAATTTTTGAGCATATACGAGTTAAAGTAAACGTTTAATCAAGAGGAAAAAATATTGTACTGAGTGCCGCGCTGTCTTCTCCCGAAAAAATGCAAGAAGAAAAGGAAGATATTGCACACAGGCTTGACGATGTCAAAACAGATTTTACCGCAACTGAAAAGAAGTATATTTCAAAATCAGATAGACATAGAGCGCTCTTAAACTCACGCAAGAAAGACAAAAACGATACCAACAATGACAAGAGTGTTTAGAAAAGGTGAAAGAATATGTCGAAATTGAAAATCGCAGCAATAGTGCTGTTTGTTATTCAGGGTTTCGCCCTAATAGGAGCATTACTATCAGGCAGATTGCCCGAGCCAAACATATTTAACATTTTTGGATTCTTTATCTTCACGATAATTGGCGTAATACTGCTCATTAT
The DNA here is from genome assembly GCA_937915515.1 of uncultured Clostridia bacterium. Classification (GTDB taxonomy): domain Bacteria; phylum Bacillota; class Clostridia; order Christensenellales; family CAG-314; genus SFEB01. The sequence continues at coordinate 1,293 of CALGIK010000010.1, read as the reverse complement.
CGACTACAAAAAAAACAAATCCAGCTAAACGAGACTTATATCAAAACTCATAACAGTACGAGGTTGCTATGTGTTTTTTGGTGTGGTATAATGTGTCAATCGATGAGCAGATTGAACGCAATTGTACATATGCTGCCAAGAATACCAAGGCAGACTTTTATTGGGCAAACCCTGATATAAGTTTCCCAGAAACTAATTAGTGTTTTATATTTGATGACTATATTAACAGAATAGTGCACCAGTTTAACATTTCTGCAAAATTCAACCTCGTTACAGTGCTCGTCTGCGCAAAGACCAACTAGACAAGGACTCTACCTTTGAGGATAGGGATAACAAAATCAAGATTGAGCAATGGTTGGTAAGACCAGATTATACGGCAATTTTTTGGCAAGTGCATGCATCATATAACCACCTATCGTATAGTGAATGATAATTATTAGGAAATAGCATGATAGTAAAAACAGGGGATATTTTCGGCGGTAATAGCTTTGTCGAAATAATCAACAAAATCTTTCAAAAAAACTACAGGGGTTGGATGAAGGGTTATGTTGACCTAGATGAGTATGGCATTCCTAATTCAATAGCATGGTTTGTGCACTTTGACGGAGAAGTACATGGGAATAGAACTGGTTGGTTATGGCGAAACGTACTTTCTCAGGATGGTGAACGAATAACGGAGCATTTTTTGGGAGATGATGTTTTGAAGTTTTGCGAAGCAGTGCGCAACAATAACCAAGTTGGCAAAGCCAATAGAATTGCATTCCAACGCAATCCCATTGGGTTAGGTGCAAGCAAAGTGTCAAGTGTTTAGGATATTTTGAACTAGAAAGCATTGACACAGAGAAATGCATTCGAACATATATCAAAGTGGCAGATAGTATCAACATTAATGTAGAATAGCGCCCCGAAAGACAAATGCTTTCAAGGCGTATTATAATTGTTTTTTGTTCCCTCGCCTCGGAGTTGCACCTAGGTATTACTCATCGAGAGTGGTTCAACCATACAAATAAATGTATGGTTCCGTTCCGCTACACTTCTTTTGCTTAAGCTCAAAGTGCTGGTTTAGCAAACTGCTTTGCAGTTCATTCTTTGTTAAAGTGGCTGTAAACGGCGGGCCACGAAACTAATTTTATCATATATCTCGTTGCGCTGTCAATGAGTAAGATGTTTTTTGCCATCGCCTTTGGCTACAAAAACTTTGAACGTTTCCGTAATCGTATTCTTCACTGCTGCGCATAAAACAGCCACTGCTAAAAATCAAAACCATAAAATACGTCCCATAACGAAACTCAT
>CALGIK010000009.1 GCA_937915515.1 uncultured Clostridia bacterium | reverse complement strand
GACCGTATAACAATTAATAAAACTGTTTCTGCCGATGATTTTTACGCTGTCAGACATTATGATTTTCTCAATGTAAATACAGCTGTTAAAAGCAACTTCTCCGATTTCTTCCACATCACCGGGGATAACATATTCACTGGCAGTATTGCCAGAAGGATAAGCTACAAGCAATTTCATATCTGCTGTATATAATACTCCGTTTACGTCGCAGTAATTAGCGTTAGGGCTGTCTTCGACGGTTATTGCGGTCAGTTTTTCGCCGTAGATTGCGTAAGGCAAAATTGTTTTTACGCTTGACGGCAAATTAAGCGTTGTGCACCCGATACCATTAAAACTGTTTTGTTCAATTAGTTCAAGCTGACTGTTTGGTGCAAAACTAATCTCAGTAAGCTTTTCGCACATTAAAAACGCTCCATACGAACCAAGTATATTTGCTCCTCCCCATCTGCATTCAGTCCCTGGAAGCGACCAAATAATTTTCTCTACTGTCGACGAAATAATTACAGTTGTAAGCTCCTTTGAAAACTGAGCGAAAGCGGTCGGAATTTCTGTTACACCTTCGGGTATTGTAAGCGCAGTAAGATTAACACTAAAAGCAAACGCATAAGGAGTCAGACTGGTAACACCATCGGGAATCGCGTATTCGCTACCGCTTGCATTCATGCAATAATAAAGTAAAGTATCGCCTCCGTTTACTCCTGTACCTTTTTCTATTATTGCTTTATTTCCATCGGCATAATAATAATCGTTTTCGCCTTGTATTATTATCTGAGTTATGCCTCCATTAAAATATGTATAGGTATCGTTATTTTCAAAAGCTTCTTCACTAATATATTGGATAGTATTTGGAATGGTGATTTGCGTCAATTGCCAGCAAAAAAAGAATACTCCTTCACCAATATACTCTAAGCCTGAAGGGAAATTGAAAGTATCGACAGATACACCTAAAAAAGCACCTTTGCACGATGTAACGTTTGTAAGACCATCAAATTCCTTATACTCGCTTCCCCAAATTTTTTTTATGCTCCCTTCAATATTTACGATTGTAAGGGTATTACAATAAAAAAACGCAGACGGACCTATTTTCACATTGTGAGCTTGTATTGTGACTTTTTGCAGCAATGGATAATAATAGCACAAATATGGATAAATCTCCACCATTTCCTCGTTAAAATCCAGCTCCGTTATCGAAGGACTTGCAAACACTGCTTGTTTTCCGCCGTCTCCATAAAGCACCTTATCAACGTCGTTCCAAGAATAAAATCCATTTTCAGCTGTTGTAAATTTAAAATTAAACAGTGCATCTTTTTGAATTTGCGAAAGCCAGTCAAATTGCATTAATTTTAATGTATTCATTTCGGCAAAACCCATCCAATGAATATCGTTGACAGAAGCGGGAAGTTCAAATACCGTTAAAATCCCTATGTTTCTAAAAGCAAATGCTTCTATGGTTGTTAATCCTTCGGCTATATATACTTGAATCAATCCAGTGCTGCAAAAACCTTCTGCTTTTATTATCCTGTAGGAAGAAGGAATATAAACCGTTTTCATTTGACGGCAACCGTAGAAGCCTTTTACAGCAATGATTGTAATATCTAAACCGTTATAAGTTTCAGGAAGAGCAATTCTGCCGCTTAAAGTTTTATCTTTAGCAGCTATTGAATAGCTTTCTCCGTCTTCGTTAAGCGTAAACTTAAAAAGGCTAAGGTCGCTGGGCA
>CALGIK010000008.1 GCA_937915515.1 uncultured Clostridia bacterium | reverse complement strand
AAAAAGAAGTCAACATAAGGAGTTTTGATATCCTCGCCGTATATATAGCAATAATCGCCGCAAGCTATGCTGTCAAGGTTAATGTATACCAAGCATTTTTCTGCTCGTGTTACTATGTCATTGACAAAACCGTAACTGCCTACCATGCCTTCTTCTTCCGCCCCAAAAGCTGCAAAAACCACGTCAAAAGGCAATTCAATATCCTTTAACTTATTTGCTAACGACAGTAAAACTGCCACGCCGCTGCCGTTGTCGCTTGTCCCGTCGGCATTATTTAATCCTACATTGTCATAATGCGCACCGATAACGACAAAATAAGAAGAATCAGCTTCTTTTACCGCAACCACATTTTGACTTTTACTCCCCTCATAATCCTCTGCATCCAATAAGTAATCATTAAAATAAGGCGGTAATCCCATATCACAAAATTGCTGTTTTATATAATTTGCAGCATCCTTTTCGTTTTGAGTATATGCTTTTCGTTTAGGAAAAAGCTGCGTAAACTCCTCCAGTTTTTCGATGGCATAAGTATCTGTTTCGGTATTCTCTGTCGCAAAAACAACATTGTTTACGCCAAAAATCGTCATAAATATAAACATGGCAACAGCCAGCAATAAAGCGCATTTTTTCATATCGAAAAACCTCCAAAAACGACGCTTGCCGCAAAACACACACAAAAAGCAATGCACAGCGATTTAAAAAAATGAGGAGCGCTTTTGGGGTTTAAATAAAGCCTGTTTACGGTATTAAAAAACAAAAGCACCATAGGCACAGTCGCCAAAAAATTAAAAACATTGCCCCACAACACAACAAAAGGCGCAAAAAAGAAGGTAAGGTTTAATATACCTAAAATTAAATTTCTCGCAACGCCAAAAGCTAAAGCAATAAAAAATATATCTCTGAAGGGCAAATTGTAAATATTAAATATCCTAAAAAATAATTTTAGCACCAAAAAAAGCAATCCTAAAACGATAAGACCTGCTAAAATACCGAAAAACGCCGTAATAAAAAAACTGCGTTGAATCAGGTTAACACTTGCAGAAAAATAGCTCAACAGACTTTCAATGTAAAACCATCGGCAAAAACAAAGACTAACCGCAAACAGCGTCCCTGCTAAAAAAATGCTGAGCATATAATTTTTTAAAATATTTTTTATCATTTTACCCTCTTACAAATTGCACAATTTAAGCACCATATCCTTGACGCAGAATTTTTCGTTAGTATTAAATTTTTTCAGTGTATCCTCAGCCAAAAAACAGATTTCCAAAGCTTTTTTAAGCTTTTTTGCGCCGAATTTTTTTGCCTGCTGTTTTGCTTTTGTTATGGCGTAAGGCTTTACGGAAAGTGCTTGCGATAATTTACTTTCTTCAGCTTTAGAGATATGCGCAAAAAACATTCTTCTAAAACTACGGTACACCGAAGCAATAATCATAGTCGGCTCTTCTTCCGTCAAAAGACTATTGCATATTTCCATTGATTTAAAATTGTCGCCGTTAGCCAGAGCATTTGTCAAGTCAAAGATAACGTAATCAATGTCCTTAGCAACAAGCAGTTTGACGTCCTCAATTGAGATCAGTGTATCTGCGTACAAAACAAGCTTTTCGACCGCCTGACTAATTTTATACATATCGCCGTTTGTATATTCGATAATTGTTTTTACGGCATTTTTATCTATGCTTTTTTGCGCATTGTCTACCGCTTTTGTTATCCATTCGGTTAATCTCTGTTGGTTCAGCTTAAAACAGTCAACCGTACAAACATTTACATTGTTAATTACGCTCTGCGCTTGCGAATAAAAAAACACCAGACAAGTAGACGGATTAGGGCAAGCCAGATATTCCTCAAGTTTAATCAGACCCCTTTTATCGGCTTTATTAACAGAAAAATCTTTTATTACAATAAGCCTTTTTGCACTGAAAGAAGGATACGAATTAGCTAAAGCTACAATATCCGTCACCGAAACGTCCTCTTTGTCAAAAGTGGATATGTTTAAATCGGGCAAGGAGATATTTAAGCTCAGCGTCAACTTTTTTAATGCGCTGTCTCTTAGATAAGCATCTTCCCCCATTATTAAAACAACAGGAAAGAATTGGCTGTTGATATTCTTTGTAAACTCTATATAATCCATATTTTTTAAGAAATTGAGTTGTTTAGTATTTAAGGAATAATAGTAATCTTATCATTATTTAGTTTAATTGTAAAGTTCCCTAAAACTTTTAGACTAAAAATGCCTTCTTTATCAAAATACTTATCCGTTACCAGAGCGCTTGCGCCGCTGTGGTATTTTATAAATTCTTCTTCCTCATTGCAAAAAATGATATCGGCTGCGTCGGGCGCGCAGCTGATTATACGCTTATAGTTGTTTTGCGTCAAGACAGGCATAAACAAGAGGTTAGCTTCCTTAGCCTTAAAAAACCAGCCGCCTGCCGTTCCGTCTCTCAAACAGGTTACC
>CALGIK010000007.1 GCA_937915515.1 uncultured Clostridia bacterium | reverse complement strand
GGCGCCGATGAGGCGTATCTTATGACAGACCGAATGTTTGCAGGCAGCGATACTTTGGCGACAAGTATGATTTTAGCTGCGGGAATTAAAAAAGTCGGCTGCGACATAGTTTTGACAGGCAGACAGGCAATAGACGGAGACACCGCACAAGTCGGTCCTCAAATAGCTCAATTTTTAGGCTTGCCGCAAATCACTTATTGCGTCGGTCTTGACCTAAACGGCGACGAATTTGTTTTACGCCGTCAATTTGAAGACAGGTATCAAATGTTAAGGGTAAAACCGCCTTTTTTGGCAACGGTTTTAAGCAGTATGGCAAAACCCCGTTATATGAACGTAAAAGGCATAATCAGTCAGGATGCCGTTAATGTAAACGTAATTACTTTTGCCGATTTAGATTTAGAAGCGGCTGAAATCGGACTAAAAGGTTCGCCGACTAAAGTCAAAACTACCTTTACCAAACAGACAAACAGCGACAAAGATTTAATTGAGTTGCCGGTTAGGGAAGCTGCAAATCTTATTGCGCTTAAACTTAGCGAAAAGCATTACATTTAACGAGGTTAATATGCCAAACGATATTTTTGTTATATGCGAACAAAGAGATAATATAATTCAAGAGGTCAGTTTTCAGTTGCTCGGCGAAGCCGATAAGCTGGCTCAAATTACTAAAAAGCAGATTTGTGCAGTAATTATGGGCAGCGGAATAAAAAACGAAGCTAAAAAACTTATAGGTTACGGAGCCGATATTGTATATGTTGTCGACGACAAAAATCTAAAACATTATTTGACGGAGCAATATGCTCAGGCGGTTTATCAGATAATTAAAGAGCATCAGCCCGATATTGTTTTGTACGGAGCCACAAGCATAGGCAGGGATTTAGCGCCGAGATTATCGGCTATGCTAAAAACGGGACTTACCGCCGACTGCACAAAACTTGAGGTTGATACAAACGGAGTATTATATATGACAAGACCTGCTTTTGGCGGAAATCTGTTTGCGACAATTATCTGCCCCGACCACAGACCGCAAATGTCGACGGTCAGGGAAGGAGTTATGAAAAAACAAGAATACGATAAAAATAAAACAGGCGAAGTCAAAGAAGTGAAAATAGATTTTGACACCTCTAAGTTTAAGGTTGATTTAATAAAAGAGGTAATGGAAGAAACACAGACCGAAAATATAGAAGAAGCGGAAATTTTAGTCGCTTGCGGCAGAGGCGTAAAGGACGACCTTAAAAATATCAAGGAATTTGCTATAAGCATCGGCGCACTTACTTGCTGCAGCAGAGCGCTTGTAGACACTGGGTTTATGCCCACTCAAAAACAAGTGGGTCAGACGGGCAAAACGGTAAGACCGTCGGTGTATATCGCTTTGGGTATTTCGGGCGCAGTACAGCATTTAGCGGGTATGGAGGAGTCGGATTATATCATAGCCATAAACAATGACAGGGAAGCACCGATATTTAAAGCTGCGCATCTAGGTATAGTAGCCGATGCAAAAGCAATTTTGCCTTATTTAAAAGAAGCTATTCTTGCCGCAAAAAGCAGCAAACAAGCGGTCAGGTAGGAGATATTATGTTGAATAAACCAAACGTAGGCATAGTGGGCGTAGGCACTTATCTGCCGCAAAAAACAATGAGCGCAAAGGAAATTTCGCAAGCGACAAAGGGTTTTTGGACGGAGGAAGCGGTAATTAGTAAATTGGGCATAGTAAAAAAGTATTTGCCTGATGAAAACGACGGCACGCAGGAAATGGGCGCAAAAGCCGCTTTAAACTGCTTAAAAAACACCGGTTTTGACCCTAAAAAAATTGACGTGGTATTGTGCATAGGCGAGGAATGGAAGGAGTATC
>CALGIK010000006.1 GCA_937915515.1 uncultured Clostridia bacterium | reverse complement strand
CATAGGGCTTTGCCCGCATATGAAATACCCCACGTTTTACGTGGGGATATTTATTGTAATGGGTGCATTTATAGGGTGTGGCAACTTGTTTTATGCGCAGCAGCAATAACAGATTTAAATTAAGTATAATTTAATTCAATTTGGTAAACATTGACTGAGTATATTATTTTTACGTCGGAAAAAATTTACACATCATCACTAGTTATTGCATCAAAAAATTTGCACTGCAAAGAAGTGTAACAAATTATGTTCTGTTTTTAAGGGGAATGACAAAGTGTTAAAATTGCTCAAAAATGTCCGCTTATTTGACCCAAAAGATCAAGGCATAAAGGACATTATTATTTTAAAAGACATTATATATAAGATACTTTCCCCTCAAAAAAAATACGAATATGCTTTTGATGAAATTTACGATTGTGACGGAAAAATGGCATTCCCCGGTATTATTGACGGACACGTGCATATTATCGGCGGCGGGGGCGAAAAGGGACCATGCAGCAGAATAGGCGAAATTAGTTTTGACGAAATTGTTCTTTCGGGCATTACTACCGTTGTAGGTCTTTTAGGTGCTGACGGAAAAACAAAAAGCTTAAACAGCCTTTATGCAAAAGCTAAAGCATTGCAACTAAATGGACTTACTACCTATATTTATACAGGCAGTTATGAGCTTCCGCCCCTTACACTTACCGATGATGTTACCAATGATTTATTGCTTATTGATAAAGTGATCGGAGTGGGCGAAATTGCAATCGCTGACGCACGTTCGTCTCATCCTGATACAAAAGAACTTTTAGAAGTGTCAACAAAAACATATATGGGCGGACTGCTAAGCAATAAAGCCGGTATAGTACACTTACACGTCGGAGACGGCAGTGGAAAAATTGATGTTTTAAATATGCTGCTTAAAAATTGCGATTTGCCTATTGATATGTTTTTGCCAACCCATATCAACCGCAACAAAGAGCTTTTTAAAGACGGAATACAATACTTAAAAAACGGCGGAAAAATTGATTTAACCTCGGGAGAAACAATAGGTTTATCAATTCCCGACGCATTAGAATACTTAATAAATATCGGCGCAAATCTTGATAATGTTACAATTAGTTCTGATGCCCATGCCAGTATGCCGCAAGGGGGGATCTGTAATATAAAAGATTTATTTGCAGATATAAAACAGAGCATAATTGCTAAAAATATAGATGCTGAATTGGTATTTTCATTTGTAACTGTAAATGCCGCAAAAACGCTTAAGCTGTATCCAAAAAAAGGTGTACTAAGAGCTTACAGCGATGCAGATATATTGATTATAGATAAAGATTATAGCATAAACAAGTTATTTGCCATGGGAAGGTTGCTTGTCGATAAAAATAGAGTAATAAAAGGAGAATAATAATGGAATCAACGGAAAAAACTCAAATCGAAAAAAAAGAATCAGAAAAGAAGGAACCTGAAAAGATGGAAAAAGTTCCTCAAAAAAATAATAAACCCGAAAACTCGATAATGCCTGAAAGTAAAAAAGTGCCCGATACGGCAAACGGTAAAAAAACAGAAAAACCGACAATGACGGATAGTATAAAAGCATCCAATACGACAGACGTCAAGAAAATCGAAACATTTGTAACAAAAAACAATAAAACAAAAAACAATGAAGCTGATTCTGTAAATTCGAAAAATGCAGGTTCTGCCAACAATAAACCTAAATCTCAAATAGTAAATAATACAGAGAAGATAAAAATAAGCAAGCCCGTATTTGATAAAAGAGGTTACCTTTTAATTATAGGCGGAGCGGAAGACAAAAGAGGAGAAAGCGTCGTTTTAAAACATGCGAGAAATATGGTTTTTCACGATGAGATACTGACTGTTTTGACAACGGCGACCGAAGAGCCTCAAGAAGCAGGCAGAAATTACGAAGACATTTTTTCGAGACTGGGAGTAAAAGATATTCAGATAATAGATATCAGCACAAGGGAACAAGCAAACGATAAACAAATCTGTTCTCTGTTAAAACAGTCAAAATGCGTTTTCTTTACGGGAGGCGACCAGCTGCGAATAACCAGTATCTTAGGCGGTACTTTGGCGTACGATATCATTAAGGAAATTTACAGCGGAGGCGGAGCTATTATGGGGACAAGCGCAGGAGCTTCCGTTATGAGTTCCACCATGATAGTGGAGGGCAACGATAATGAGCCGGCCAGAAAATGCACAACTAAAATGGCGCCCGGTTTGGGCTTTTTAGACAATGTAATAATAGACCAACACTTTGATCAAAGAGGACGATTTGGGCGTTTGCTGACCAGCGTCGCTGAAAACCCCGGCAGTTTGGGTATCGGAATTGATGAGGATACGGCTATAAAAGTTTACCCTGACATGACTTTTGAAGTACTCGGAAACAATTCGGTGACAATCATCGACGGCAAAAGCTTAAAAAGTTCTAATGTTTCTGAACTTGATCAGGAGGAACTCCTTGCGGTAATAGGTGTTACTGTTCATGCTATACCTTATGAATACGGTTTTAATTTAATAAACAGAGAAGTTATAAAATTAGGATACAGCCACTGAGTAGGTAACACATGGAAGCAATAAGAATAACAGACTTTAAAGCGTTTCACGGTAGAAATGTTTACAGTCATACACCGGTTTTTAGACTTAATATTAATATTGGTAAATATTGTGATGTACCAACCAATGCTATAAAGGGGTTTAACGAAAGACTGCTTTCTGCTTTCCCGGGACTCTTGATGCACACTTGCTGCTCAGGTAAAACGGGCGGCTTTGGGGAAAGATTAAATGAAGGCACATATTTAGGACATATAACCGAACACGTAATAATCGATTTGCAAAACGAATCGGGCTTTAACGTAAAATACGGTAAAACAATATCAGATAAAAGTTCCGATTGTACGCTTTATATAGAATATGTAGACGAGGATTGCGCTCTAAAATGCTGTCACGGTGCCGTAGAACTTTTAAACAATTTAATTGATAATACTAAGGCGGATAAAAAATCTGTTCTTTCCAAAATTGAAGAAACTAAGGAAAGAGTTTTGCCCGGACCAAGTACGTTGGCTATAATATCCGAAGCCAAAAAGCGCTTTATCCCTGTAAAACGGATAGGCACAGGCAATTTAATTTGGCTTGGTTACGGCAATAAAAGCAAATTGCTGCAGGCAACTTTAAGCGATTATGCTTCGTGTATAGCTACCGACATATGC
>CALGIK010000005.1 GCA_937915515.1 uncultured Clostridia bacterium | reverse complement strand
GCAATTATAGATTACATAAAACAGAAAGACAGTGAATTTACCGAAACGTTAAACAAGCTCTTTGGTTGGTCGTCTGTTGACGCTTTGATAAAAAAAGGTATATTGATAATCAACGATGTCACTGTAAACCGTAAGCCGTATACTTTGCTGCAGCCAAATTCCGTTAAACATATTCTTACTCCTGTTCAACAGCAGATAGTGGACAAGATAAACGGTTTAACAAACCAAAAATTTTTACTGTGGGGCGTAACAGGCAGCGGCAAGACGGAAGTATATCTTAACGTTATCGAGCAAGCTGTAAAAGAGGGCAAAACAGCAATAATGCTTGTGCCGGAAATTTCCCTCACTCCTAACCTACTTAAACTTTTTAAAGGACGTTTCGGCGATACCGTCGCAATTTTGCACAGCGGCTTGTCTGCAGGCGAAAGATACGACGAATGGATGAGGTTAAAACTAAAAAAAGCCAAAATCGCAATTGGCGCACGCAGTGCCGTTTTTGCGCCCTTAACGGACATTGGAGTAATAATAGTTGATGAGGAGCACGATACAAGTTATCTTAGTGACAACAATCCCCGTTATGATGCGCGCGTTGTTGCGCAATTTAGATGTGAGCAAAACAGCTGCAATCTGATATTAGGCAGTGCAACTCCTTCGCTCGAAAGTTTTTATAAAGCCCAAAAAGGCGAATATACTCTGCTTACATTAAGCGAAAGGATAAACAAGATGCCTTTGCCTGTTGTTTCGATAGTGGATATGACGACGGAAATCCGTACGGGAAACAATTCCATTTTTTCGCACGAATTAACGCAGGAATTAATCAGGGTAATAAACGAGGGCAATCAGGCAATATTGTTTTTAAACCGCCGCGGCTACAGCAGCTTTATGATGTGTTCTAAATGCGGCTATGTTGCAAAATGCCCCGATTGTGACGTAAGTCTTACTTTACATAAGGACGAAAACGTTCTAAAATGCCACTATTGCGGCAATCAGTTTAAAGTCTTTGAAAAATGCCCTAAATGTAAAAGTCAGTACATAAGACAAGGACGGGTAGGCGATCAGCAAGTGGAAGCTTTGCTCAAAAAAATGTTTCCCGACGTTAAAGTCTTGAGGATGGACGCTGACACCACGCAAAGCAAAGACGGACTGATAAAAATTCTCGATGCCTTTACTAAAAGGGAAGCGCAAATACTCATAGGCACACAAATGCTTGCAAAAGGTCATGATTTCCCTTTTGTCACGCTTGTAGGTATATTAAGCGGCGACCAAAGCCTTTATTACGGCGATTACTTAGCGGCGGAAAAAACCTTTCAACTATTAACGCAAGTAGCAGGACGAAGCGGAAGGGATAAGCAAAGCGGAAAAGTCATTTTGCAGACATATACCCCAAAGCATTATTGCTTGCAGCTGTCAGCAAAACAAGACTACCTTAGTTTTTATAAGAGGGAAATAAATTTAAGGCAGGCAACGGAATTTCCTCCTTTCAGCGTAGTTGCTAGGGTAATGTATAATGGCGTTGACAGTCAAAAATGCATTGACTTATTAAACAGGCATTATGAACAAATAGATAAAATAAAAGAGCAGGACACGTTTTTGTTTTTACAAAAAATGCGTTGTCCGGTAAAAAGAATACAAAGCAAACACCGTTTTCAAATTTTGATGCGTTTAAATGCGCAAAAAGCCGAAGACGTGTTAGACAAAATATATTTAATTACAGACGAGATAAAGGATGAAAAAGTTACCGTTTTTACGGAAATCAATCCGCAGAACTTAAATTAGAGGTAAACAATGGCAACAAGGAAAATAATAGTACTAGGGGAAGAAGGTTCCGAAGTATTGTCAAAAAAATGCAAAGTTGTGGAAAATTTCGATGCAAGAACAGCGCAATTATTGGACGACTTAAACGAGACGTTAGACCAATCGCAGGGATTAGGGCTTGCCGCTCCTCAAGTAGGTATAATTAAACGCATAGCTGTTATTCATTACGACGACAAAAAATATGAGTTGATTAATCCAAAAATCATTAAGACAGAAGGGAGCAATATTGACGACGAAGGCTGTCTGTCTGTTAAAACCACTCGCGGTTTGGTTAAACGTCCTAACTACATAAAGGTGGAATTTTTTGACAGAGAGGGCAAAAAACAGGTAGTGGAAGCGGAAGGTTATTTTGCTCGTGTATTTTTTCACGAAATCGACCACCTTGAAGGTATAGTTTTTGTAGACAAAATGCTGCCTGAAAGTGACAAAATTTCTAAAAAATCAACTAATCAAAAGCAATCTTAAAAATAAATTATAATAGTGAAGCTGATTATAAAAGCAATAAATCCTATTGTTAATTTTAACGTAAAAGCTTGTTTTATGTAATGTTTTTTGCATAAGGAAGATAATGAAAATTATTTTTTTAGGCACACCTAAATTTGCCGCAACCGTACTTGATGCGATTATGATGAGCCGACACGAGGTGTTGTGCGCAGTTACTCAACCCGATACGGTTAAGGGCAAAAAAAACGTGTACAGTCCTCTTAAAAGTTATTGTTTAAGTAAAGGATTGACTGTTTTTGACTGGCAAAATATTAACGAGAGCGGCATAGAAGTGCTAAAAAACTATAAAGCCGACATCATGGTGACGGCGGCTTACGGACAAATGCTGTCTCAAAGCGTTTTAAACATTAATAGATACGGCGTAATAAATGTTCACGGAAGTTTATTGCCTCTTTTAAGGGGAGCGTCGCCGGTACAGAGTGCTTTAGTTTTAGGTTTAGAGCAGACAGGCGTAACAATAGCAAAAACAGCCTTAAAGATGGATTCGGGTGACATAATAATGCAGGCGGCAGCAAAAATATCAGATACCGACACAGCCGACAGTCTGTTTGATAAATTGGCTGTTTTGGGAGGCGATTTGCTTGTAAAAGCTTTAAACGCAATTGAGGACAATACAGCGACATTTACTCCTCAAGATTTCCAACTTGCCACCTACTGCAAAAAAATAAAAGCAAGCGATGAAAAAATTGATTTTTCGCTTTCTTCAAAAGAAGTTTCCTGTCTTATACGGGGACTCTCATCAAATCCGGGAGCTTACACGTTTTTTAACGGAAAACGTTTAAAAATATATAATTGTATTCAAATAAAAACTGAAGAAGATTTAAAAGCGGGGCAACTGCTTTATACTAAAAAGGAGCTTATTATCGGCTGCGGGACAGGTGCAATTTCCGTGACCGACTTGCAGCTTTCCGAAAGTAAAAGGATGAAAACAGCGGATTTTTTAAACGGAATAAAAACCCGTCCGCTTTTTTTAGGATGAGATTATGAGTACATTAAACGCAATAACGCAAAGCTATCATTGCTTAAACTCCATTTATCGCGAAGGGGCATATAGCAACATCGCCTTAAATGACACTTTAAACCAATCAAGCGAAGAGGACAAACCGTTAATTTCCAAAATAGTTTACGGTGTGTTAGAAAATGATATTTTTTTGAATTATATCATTAAGCAATTTATCGCCTCCGCTAAGCCGGCGTTAAGTGTATTGTTAAAAATCGGCACTTATATGATAATCTATCTCAATATTCCTTCGGCGGTCATTGTCAATGATTGCGTAAACCACGCAAAAAAAATCGGCAAAGGCGCCGTAGCAAATTTTGTCAACGCCACTTTGCGGAGTATTGTGCGTGCAAACGAAGCACACTCTTTTGTTTACCCAGACGATCCGATTAAAAAAGCTTCTGTTATGTACAGTTATCCTTATTGGGCGCTTATGCTTCTTTCGCGCGAATACGGGGAGGAGACGGCAAAAGCAATAGCCGCTTACAAAAGCGATAACGCTACGCATGTACGGATAAACAAAACAGTCACAGACAACACAAAATTTGAAGAGATTTTAAATCAAAAAGGTATAAAATATAAAAAAAGCCTTTTACCCGACGCTTACAAGATATACGGCGATGTAACTCAACTGACCAAAAACGGCGAGTGCGTTATCATGGGCTTATCCAGTATGCTTGCGGCGTTAAGCGTAAATGTAACGGATAATGCTAATGTGCTTGATTTGTGTGCGGCACCGGGCGGCAAAAGCGTCTATATGGCGCAGCTTAATCCCACGGCAAAAATACTTTCCTGCGATACTTATCCCCATAAGCTGAGACTGATCGAAAAATACGCCGCCAAAATGGGCGTTACAAATATAACCACCGAATTAAACGATGCGATGGAAATTAATCCCGCATTTTTTGGCAAATTTGATTATGTTTTGCTTGATGCGCCTTGCAGCGGTTTTGGAGTATGCTATAGTAAACCCGAAATCAAGCTGTTTAAAAAATACGAAGACGTGCGTAACCTTGCATCTATACAACAAAAAATGCTTTGGGCGGCAAAAAATTACTTAAAGGTAGGCGGATATCTTACTTACAGCACATGCACCGTTTTTGCTGAGGAAAATCAAAAAAACATCAGCAATTTTTTAACGCAAAACCCCGAATTTGCTTTAGCAGATTTATGTCTTCCTTTTAAAACGGAAACAAAGGACTTGCAGATATTGCCTCACATTTTTGATGCGGAGGGCTTTTATATCGCGCGTATGGTTAAAACAAAATGATATTATTAGATAATTCTCTTTTGCAACTGACGGAAATTTTTAATGAAGTTGCGCCTTACAAGGTTAAACAGCTTTACTCTTGGCTTGTTAGGGGTTATGATTTTGACGAGATGACAGACTTATCAAAAGAGTGGCGCTTAAAATTAGCCGATGAGCATATAGCCTGTCCCGTTGTGTTGTATCGAAGATTTGAATCCAAAGACGGCACGCAAAAATTTTTATACAAGCTTTCTGACGGCAATATGGTCGAAGGCGTGCTTATGCAGTATAAATACGGCAACACACTGTGTGTGAGTACTCAAGTAGGCTGCCGCATGGGCTGCAAATTTTGTGCAAGTACCTTACAAGGTTTGGTCAGAAACTTAACGGCAGGCGAAATTTTAGGTCAAGTCACCGCCGTAAACAGATTTATGGGCGGCGACGTTAAGGAAAGACAAATAACCAACATTGTTTTAATGGGCAGCGGCGAGCCGCTTGACAATTTTGATAACACAGTCAAATTTTTGCAACTTGTTAACGACAAGCAAGGCTTAAACATCTCTATGCGTAACATCAGCTTATCCACCTGCGGAATACCCGAAAAAATAATTGCTTTAGCCGACCTTAACTATCAGGTAAACCTTACTGTTTCGCTGCATAGTCCTTTTCAACAAAAACGCTGTCAGATTATGCCCATAAGCGAACGTTATCCGCTTACCTCTGTTGTAGAAGCGGCAAAGTATTATTTTAACAAAACAGGCAGACGTATTATTTTTGAGTATGTTTTGATTGAAGGCGAAAACGACAGTGAGGAAGATGCTAAACAATTGTCTAAGCTAACGAGGGGTATGAGCTGTCACGTTAATCTTATAAATTTAAATCCCGTTAAGGAACGAAACTTAAAACCGACTACCTCAGACAATGCAAAACAGTTTGCAAAAAAACTTGGCGTATCAAACACGATAAGACGCCAAATAGGAGTAGACATTGAAGGAGCGTGCGGACAGTTACGCCGCCGCATTATGGCAGATGAGTCAAATTAACTGCGGAAAAGTGATAAAAGCGGTAGGCGGTTGTTATGTTGTTTCTATTAACGGCGAACAAACAAAGTGTTTCGCGCAAAAAAAAGTCAAATATTTTTATGACAATATTGCCGTAGGCGACAACGTCGAAGTGATTAAACAGCAAGACGTTTTTGTTATAAATAAAATCCTTCCTCGAAAAAACAATCTGATTCGTCCTGCTGTCGCCAACGTAGACGAAGTTTATATTGTGCTGTCGGTTTTGCCTGAGCCCGATTTCATTTTGGCCGATAAGGTCATAATTAATTGCAACAAACAGAATATTCCTGTAAGTCTCGTTATAAACAAACTTGACATAACTGATAGCGATTTTATAAAAAAAGTAAAAGAGCAATACAAAAGCGAAGTGGACGGCATTTATCCCGTTTCGTCAATAAATGCACAAGGTATAGAAGCATTAATAAATTCCGTCACCGACAAAACGGTGTGTTTATGCGGGCAGTCGGCGGTAGGCAAAACCAGCATATTAAATGCCGTTTTACCGGGGTTAAACAAGCAAACAGGCGATTTATCAATAAAAACCGAAAAGGGGAAACACACCACCAGACATAACGAAATTCATGCTTTAAAAAACGGCGGTTTTATTGTGGACACGGCGGGTTTCAGTCTGTTTGACGTGTTGGACATAAAAGCTGACGAGCTTTCGCTGTATTTCAACAGTTTTTATCAGCTTTCTAAGGACTGCCGCTACAATATGTGCACTCATACGGCGGAACCCGATTGTGCCGTAAAAAAAGCCGTTGAACAAAACCTATTAGACAGACAACGTTATCAACGCTATTTAGATATTTTTGAGCAACTTAAAACACGCGAAAAAGAGCGTTTTGAATAAAAAATAATAAAAGGAGTAAAGCATATGTCAAACAATCAAGTATATGTTGCCCCAAGCATATTGTCGGCTGATTTTTCACAAATGGGTGAAGCCGTAAAAATGCTTAACAAAAACGGCGCCGATTGGATTCACGTTGACGTTATGGACGGTGTTTTTGTTCCTAACATAACTTTCGGTCAAAAAATGGTAAAGGATATAAGACCTTTAAGCGATTTAACAATGGACGTTCACCTGATGATTACCGAACCCATTAGATATGTAAAGGAATTTGCGAATGCCGGCGCCGATATAATAACCTTTCATGTCGAAGCCACACAAAAAATAGCCGAGACCATTTCGGCAATTAAACAAAGCGGTAAAAAGGTTGGTATCTCTATAAAGCCAAACACTCCTGTTACTGCACTGAT
>CALGIK010000004.1 GCA_937915515.1 uncultured Clostridia bacterium | reverse complement strand
CGTTGTTTTCCTTAAGCGCTTGTTTGACGTTGGGTTCGCATCCGACAAAGGGCATATGCGGATAAATCTCTCTTAAATAATCAATTGCGTTGGCCGTAAGGGTATTGCAGGCTATTACAAATATTTTTATATCATAACTATCCAGCAACGTATTTACTATTTCTATGGCAATTTTGGTTAACTGCTCTTTGCTTAACTGCCCGTACGGCATATTTGCATTGTCAGCATAATATATGTAATCCTCATTGGGCAAGATTTTTCTTGTTGCATTGAGTATTGAAAGTCCGCCTATTCCGCTGTCTATAAAAGCAATGTTTCTGCCCATACTTTACCTCGTACGTTTCTTTTATTAAAATATATGTTAACACTTTAACAAAAAGGGCAAAATCTTATTAAAATTGTTGCTAAAACGAAAATTGTGTGTTAAACTTTTAGAGTTAATTTTATGCAATCACATATCTTAAGGAGAATATTATGTCTAATATTAAATCAGCGGAAAAAAGAGTACGCGTCAACGAGAAAAAAAGATTAGAAAACAAAATGGTTTTGAGCGAAATGAAAACTGCCGTTAAAAAATTTAACGCAGCAATTTCTGCTTCTGATATTACCGAAGCGGAGAAGCTGTTGCCCCTTACTTCACGCGCTATCGACAATGCCGCCGTTAAAGGCACTATACACAAAAACAAAGCAAACCATGCCAAATCGCAGATAGGCAGAGCTTTATATCTTCTTAAACAAGGTATCGTTGTTGTCAAAGCCGACGCAAAAACTCTCAAACAAGCAGAGCAAAAAGCTGCTGCGCAAAAGAGAATTGCCTTGGAAGAAGAAGCAAGGAAGGAGCGCAGTTTAGCCCGCGCCGAAAAAGAAAGCGCAAAAGCTCCCACAAAAAAATCAACCACAAAAAAGACAGCCGAAAAGCCCGTTAAAAAGACGGCAAAAGCTAAAGTTGAGACATCAAAAGACGTCGAAACTAACGAATAAATTAACAGTAATCTCCGCTTTTAGCGGAGATTTTTTTACACTATTTTTTTATACTAACAGTTGATTATTACGGTTAATTTTGTAAAACCAAATTATGTTTATTCAACTTTATATGCTATCCCTAACCATTCAAAAAAACTTTTCCATGCTTTCATTATACTTGGTACTTCCACATCAAAAGCATTTAGCAAGCCGTAAGTCAATGCCAAAGCAAAAAAAACAGAAAAAGCAACAATAGCCAATGTTTTACGCTGCTTTATTAGAGGAATTAAATCGATTAGAGCGATAATTATAAATCCGACGATAACTATAAGTATCAATTTAAGCCTCCTGTTTTAGCATGCTCTTTTTGTCTTTTGGCAATTTAAGAATTGCGGCAATAATAAATGTCAATAAAGGCAATACAATTTCAAAAAGCCCGTGAACAAAAGGTTCGATTGTACGCGCCGAATTAGTATGCGCCACCGAATTCGGATAGAGTGTCGGCGCATAGAAAACAACAAAAACTCCAATAATCAAGGCTATATTTTTGTATTGAGTAGTACCGAAAAGCTGAGCAACCGCTATTGTAGATACGTATAAAAGTATTGTTATTTTGAAAAACAGCAAAAGTGTCAGTCCGACGGCAAATATTATTTCGATACGGCTTAATGCTTCGCCTAAGTTTACCAAACGCAAAGACACCATCCCCGGCAAGGAAAACAAATGCAGGCTGTTACCTAAAACAGTGATATCCCTTAAAAGCGTCAGCATCAATACTATAAAACCCATTAAAGCGCCTAAAAACCAGTATTTTGTAGCTTGCTGTTTGGAAATATTTTTTACGCAGGGCGTAATCATCAAAAACACCACTAGTTCGCTTAAAGGAATAACAGTGACAATATGCGTGGTTTGCACATATTTTATCAACGGCAATTGAAATACCGGTATTAAATTGCTAAATTCAATTTGGTTAGATAACAGTATAAGCGATGTTATCACTATTGCAAACTCAATTAACGTAAAAATACTGCCGTATCTGCTTACCACGTTGAAACCGTGCCTTACTGCCCATACGCAAACTAATATGCACAAAAGTGTAATTAGCAGTTGCGGAGTCAGCGGCAATATTGCTAATTTTGTAAATTCGCCCAGGTCCAACAAGTTTAGAGAAGTTAAGTTTATAAAAAACCCTATATAGCCTAGACCCATGATTTTACCTAAAACTCTGCCGTATGTCATTTCTAACACCTGTAAAAAATTTTTATCGGGAAACTTAACCATAAAGGTGCGAAACATATAGATGATAGGAAGACTAAGCAGTATGCCAAATATTGCAGGTATCCAAGACTCTTGCTCGGTTATGCCGGATATAAAGGATGTCAAAAGTGCGGAGGATTGAAGGTAAAAAGCTATGGTGAACATAAACCTTGTACCTGATACATGGGATTTATCTATAATCATTTCTTTTCCTCCTTTTCTAAAGACTGCACGATTTCGCCACTCCCTGCAATTTTTACCTTAGCATTAACATTTAATTCGACTTGCATAAATAATTCGTTTTCCCAACGTTTTTTTAGCCTCTTCCATTCCTTGGGGTGCTTTTGACTGATTAACGTGCCAAAACGGAAAAAGTCTGATTTCATCTGTTTAGCCACCAATAGCGTATCGTTGATTCTGTCTTTTATCCTTTCCTCAGCTAATTTTTTTACGTGCTCAATCAATTGCTCCATTTTATATTCTTTAAAACCCTTCAACTCACCCAATCCCGTCAACACGTCGATGTCAAGATTAATTTTTACTTTACCGTTTTTTTCTAAACTTACTTCAGGTTTAGTTTTAAAACTTTTAATACGCAACACGGCATGATTTTGCTCTTCCTCCTTAACATCCATATTAGTATTTTTTACGTTACCAAAAGCCCAAATTAAACCCAAAGTTTCTTCGGTATCTATGCTGCCTATCATTTTGTCGTCCTTAAATACCGCCATGCCTACAAAATGAATTTCCTGCTTGTCGTCGCTGCCTGATAGTTTTATCATGGGCATTATAGGCGCAACGCTTTCGCCTATAAGCATCTGAGCAAAATCAATTAACCTAACTTGATACTCGTTAGAAACTCTGCTTAAATCTCTGAACATCTCTCCCAAAAATATTCCGCTGTTGGGGTCCTGCGATAATTTAGCTTTAACCACTTCTTCCGCACGTCCGTCTACTACAGCCAAAGGTACTTCAAGACGGGAGTGAGTGTCCCGCATAAGCATATCCAAGTGTTTTATAATACCCTTTTGTGCTAATTCCTTTCCTATTATCCTTATCTGATTGTGCTGAAAAAGCACCTCACGATTGCTGTCTCGACTAATGTGCATAATACCGTCTAACAGTGACTGGCTTTCGGCTTTTAATATAATTACTGCTTTAGAACTGCTGCCGCTTTTGCCTCCGCTGCCGCTTCCGCCGCTAGAATTGCCGCCTGACGGTCCTGCTCCTTGCGGAATATTAGCAGTCTGAAGTGTAACGGTAATTTTTTTAGGGTCTTCCGCAACGTCAAGGGCTGTTGCGGTTATAACAAACAATTCGTTAAACTCTTTACTGTCCCAACATCCGCCAAGCATTGTCAGCGAAATAATTACCATAAACACCGTCAATATGCGTTTAAAAATCTTATTCATTCTGGTCTCCTCCGTCTTTGTCGGACATATCCGGATCAATTGGCGGCGGGACAAATTTTTTGATACGTGTTGTGTCCCCTACTGCAATACCGGCAGGGCGCTTTTCCATTGTCCAAAGCGGCATGCGTATAACCGTATCCTGTGCATCTTTAGCATAACCGAAACTGTCAAAATACGGTTGACCAAAGGAAGTCAGAGTTGATAAATGTATAAGCAAGCCCAAAACGCAGAGTAGTACT
>CALGIK010000003.1 GCA_937915515.1 uncultured Clostridia bacterium | reverse complement strand
GTTCTGTCGATACTAAAAACGGCAGATATACAAAACTTAATCAGCCTTATAACTTGAAGTCGAACTCACATTATAAGGCGGATTAAGTTTTGTATAGCTGCCGTTTTTAGTATCGACAGAACCTACCGTTATCGCATTGTATGCTTTGCCCGGACTGGTTATATTTCCTTCCTCTGCGCCTCTGTTGCCCGCTGATTTTACAAACACGATTTTTGTCTGATAGATCAAATTATCAATTTCCTTATCAAACCAACCGTATGCATCGGTTGTTGCGCCTGCGCTGTAATTAATTACGTCAACTCCCAAAGCGGCAAACTGAGTAAAGGCAGTTAAGCAATCTGTAGCAGTAACCGTAGCTGACTGATAAACAGTTGCTCCCGTGGCTACTCCTTCTACATAAGGGCGAAACAGCTCTGACTTTTTTTCTCCGCATATTATCGCCGTAACCATTGTGGGATGAAAGTCAATTACCGCATTTACGCCGGGTACAGGCACAAAAGACAATTTACCCGAGGTGTGCATTGTTACAAGTTGTCTGTTTTCGGGATCGTATCTGCCCCCGCCCGCCTCAATTATCCCTATTTTTACACCTGCGCCTGTTAAGCTGCCTTGTGAGGTATGTTTAAGTCCGGGGAGGGAAGCCGTCCCTTTTGCCGCCCTTATTTGGTCCACCGCTGCCCAGGTATCAGGTTGACAAATCAGGTCTTCAAAATAGGTTATATCAAAAACCTCTTCGTCTGCCATAAGTGTATAAATTTGTGTCTTTGATAGTTCCGTTATCAAGGTTGAAGTATATTTGCCTTTATAATAAACCTTATTATCATTTAACGAATATTTTTCTATAAAGGCTCGGTTATTGTCAGCCGCAAATTTTTCTATAATATTTAACCTAACATACTTGTATTGGTCTCTCTTTTGATTGATAGCATCAACAGCATCGATAATGTTTTTTTGTGTCAGGCTTTTAGCGTCAGCAAACATGCTGTCACGTGCTTTTATGCCGAATCCTTTTTCGGCAACGCCTTTTTCCAAGTCTTCTGTCTCTATGCCTCTTCTCCAGATACAGACAGGTAATGTTTGATTATCTGACAATTTGTCCATGCGCTTTAACATATCCTGCGAAAGCGTTTTTTTGCTCAACGTTTTAATGATATTTTCGCCTTCCTGCAAAATTGTTTTTGGCGTGTTAATTTCAATCGCATTCGCAAAAACTGCATTGATTCCCGTAAATTGCAGGACTAAAACGGTGACCAACAACAGCAGCAGAAAAATACTGCCATAATTTTTTACCTTGTTCATATAAATCCTCCTTTTTAGCGTATTAACGCCTAATATTTTTAGGATGATCATCCCCCAATACAATTCTATTTTTGTTTTGTAAACAATATTTGTCGGTACAACACTATTTTTGACTAATTATGTAATTTTTGCTTTTACTGCTTTAATAAAAAAAAGCGTTCGGCATTAAGCCAAACGCTCAAAATAAAATACTTTTTAAGATAATTTATATATAGGGATTGGGGTTTCCGTCATAATAATCTATATTTATAATCTCGGAATTGGGCAATAAATCTAATATCTGTGTTTTGGTTAGGTGCGCACATACCGTATGTGTTCCGTTATAGCCTCTAATACTGTTGTTTTTGATATATCGGTCAACAAAAGTCTGCCATTCTAAAACACCTTTTGTATAAATGTAAACTCCGAGTTTTTCCTCCTCGCTTGCTCTTTCCATTACATCTGTAAGCCTTTGGGTAATTTTTTCCATTACGGCTTCATCGCCGCCGTAATACTTAACGCAAGAAAGAACATCAAAATCAAAAAGCACCTTTCTTGTTTGAGCTAAAGAAATATTGAGCAACATTGTATCTTGCGACACATCCTCATCCACCATATACTTGTCAAGCTTATACTTATTTATTACCTTTTGCTTGTTGCCGCTCTCTTTGACGGCAATATACACCATAAACGTATCTGTGTCTTTCCACTCGTTAATCTGCGTCATTTCACCTAATAGTTTGCCGCCTATTATCTCGTAGCTACTGCATGAAGAAAATACAAAAGCAAGACACAGCATAATAACAAAAAATATTATCAGTTTTTTCATAGAAACCACCTTGTCTTTTCTCTTTTTTTTTAACAAAAGCAATGCTGCTTAATTGATGTGTAAAATAATACCTCTCACTAATATAATACTAAAAAAATTTATTGTTTGTCAAACATAATACTTAACTTTAGACAGATTTTCACTTTTTATACAAAAAACGGCAATTTATTTGCCGTTTAAATATGTACTCTTATTGTTATTTCTAAATCCTTACTTTCTTATTCTCTGACTTTAATATAGCTAAACACTTAAACTGTCAATATATGAGCAAGCCGCTATAGCCGCTGATGCACCGTCAGCTACAGCAGTCGTCAGCTGTCTCACTTTTTTTATGCGGCAGTCTCCTGCGGCATAAATCCCTTTTTGTGTTGTTTTACATTCCTCATCAGCAACTATAAAACCGTTTTTATCTAAAGCCACCAATTTTTCGAATACAGAGTTGTCGGAAAATTGGTGGCTTTAGATAAAAACGGTTTTATAGTTGCTGATG
>CALGIK010000002.1 GCA_937915515.1 uncultured Clostridia bacterium | reverse complement strand
CTAAATTTTGACGAAGTAAAGGTAACCAGCCGCCTGCCGTTCCGTCTCTCAAACAGGTTACCTTTACTTCGTCAAAATTTAGCGTATAATTTGCCGAAAAAGCAAATTTCGGAATATTCATTTCCCTTAATTTTTGGTCTTTTACAGCGTCAACATAAGGCGAAAAAAGATATACGCCTTTAATTTTAATGCCATACAAACTAAAGTTACGCAAATTATCAGTATCAGTTTTTGTAAAGTCGGTCAAAAAAATGTACAAATTGTTTATATCGTTATCCAGACAAAAATCTAAAACTTTTATTGTTTCGCCCTCATAAGCAAAATTACTGACAATATAAGCGTTGCGTCTGTCTCCCGTCAAAGCAAAACACTGTCCGCCGTAAACATCAAAACAATTGACTTGATAGTCAAGTTTTTTGGGGAAAAGCAAATATATGTTAAAAGCAAGACAAATCCCCAGCAAAACACTTACGCAGGTAATTTTAGCTTTTTTCGACAAGTTATAATAACCGCCTATTATAAAAAGCGCCAAAAAGTATAACACAAGTACAAAACCTAAACTTTTGAGCTCTATTATGCCTAATTTTAAGGACGAAAGTTTATATGCCGCAAAATTAGTCGTTGTCAAAATGATTTTTGGCAAAAACAAAACAAAATTCAAAAATGGAATTAATCCTACAAGCAGCGCAACAAAACACACTGCAATTAATGGCGTCATAAATATGTTAAACATCAATCCCAAAAGACTGACACCGCCAAAAAAATGTCCCATTAAACCAAAAACGCCCAGCATAGCGCCAACACTCAAAAAGATAATACCCAAAAAGCTTTTTAAAGGCTTTTTAAGTTTTGATGTCTTTCTGTTTAGCGTTGCAGTAACACAGTTTATGCCTATTACTGCCCCAAACGAAAGCAAAAACCCAACGTCAAAGATAAAAAGCGGCTGATTTATTAATATTATCAGCGCGGCAAGCGCAATAAAAGATAAACTATCCTTTTTAACACCAAAGTTGACGCATAAAAGACCGCAGGTCACCATAATAAGCGCCCTCAAAACGGAAGCCGAAAAACCGCAAATCCAGGCATAAAATAACATCAGCGTAAAGGTCAAAATCAAAACAATCCACCTGTTTAAACGTAGCTTTTGGGCTAAAAACGCCAAAACAGCGGCAATAAAACCAACGTGCAAACCGCTTACCGCAAAAATATGCGACACGCCCATATTTCTGTAACCGCTTGAAAGTAAAGCGTCCATTGCGCTTTTGTCACCTAAAACCAGCGCAACGGCAACGGGCGCAGTGTCCTCGTTTAATGAGCAATAATAAGTATCTTTGATAAT
>CALGIK010000001.1 GCA_937915515.1 uncultured Clostridia bacterium | reverse complement strand
TACTCTTAATGCAGATACTTTGCAGTGGGAAAAAGGCGAAAACAAAGTGACTGATTCGGTTATCAATACTGTTTACAGCTATAAAATAAACGAAATGGATAAGGTAGACTTAAACGGTATTGTAGGTTATATAGGCACATTGATGGGCTTTATACGTAAGCCTATTGACGGCGGCGAATACACGCTTGTAATTGATAATATTTACGCAAACGGAGGTTTATACGCCAAAAAAGACGGCGAGGTATTCTTTGAGGCGCAATTTACCTGTACCGATACGGATGCTCTGCATGTTCATAGTAAAGAATGCTATCTGTATGTATGGTATACAGACAATACTTTTAGTACTGCCGTTGCCGCGCGCGAAAACAATATGGCAAACCTTATTGCGAGCGATTTAACCAGCGGTTTTAATATTGATAAGATTCTTAAAGGATTGAGTTTGGGTGATATTTTAGGTTATCAGTTAATAGACGGCAAATGGTATAACGGGGATATTTTAGCCGATGAATTGACGCAGAATATCTGCAATATGGAATACAGTGACCTTAAAGACGGCTTTGATATCATGAGCATTTTCGGTGATACCAAATTAGGTACGCTTATGGGTTATACCTTTAACGATTCCGAAAATCAGTGGTACAACGGCGAATCGCCTGTTGATTCTATAAAACAAAAACTGGCGGAAAAAACTCTGTCCGAGATTCAAAGCGGCTTTGACATAATCAGCATCTTCGGCGACACTAAGCTAGGCGAATTGATGGGATATACCCTTAACGGCGGAGTTTGGTACAACGGCGGAAATGCTGTCGATAAGTTGACGCAAGCCATATCCGACCAAACTTTAAATTCGTTGCAAAGCGGATTTAATATAAACACTATTTTTGGCGCAAACAAAGTGGGCGATTTGCTCGGATATACCTATGACGAAGTGTCGGGTAAATGGCAAGGAAGCAACGGCACGGTTGATCCTATCTCACAAAACTTGTGTTCTAAATTAGTCAGCGAAATAACCGGCGGCGGTCTTAATATGGATGACTTAATCAGCGGAGTAAAATTAGGCGACATTATCACCATTGACGCTTCTTCCCCCGCTATTTTGAGGGAACTGGCAACCGTCAACGTAAAGGATATAGGCACAAAAATGAATACAATTTATTTAGGTGACCTACAAAATTACGAACGTAAAGTGATACAGGATACAGCGGTTTATAGCACTGTGGTTGTCGAAGATAAAATTCTTTTTGATGGAGTAAATTATATAAAAATTGACAACGGCGTTTGGTACGAAGCTGTTTTAAATTGTACTCAGATTCACACTCACACCGAAAACTGCTTTGATTTTGTTTGGTATACCGATATTACGCTTACAAGCAAGGTCACCGGAATACAAAAGGTTATGGTGAATATGACAATAGCTAACGTAGACGTTGTTAGTATAGTGGACAAAATTAACGATATGCCTTTTAGCGAATTATTTACAGGCGACACCACAACCGGCGCGCTGTCGCTTATTCCTGCCGATACAACTATACGCAATTTGCCCGATGCTTTAAGCAGTGCAATAAGGGTTAAAACTATAGGTGAATTGATGGATGCAAACTTACTTACATTTACTCCTGAGGTTATTACAAAGCTGAATCAAAGTTTCGGCGGAACTCATTGGAGAAATTATAACGTTGAAGGATTTATTAGTTATCTTGTAACTTTTTTACCTTAATCTTTATAAATTTCGGCTCTTTGTCAAATGTTGGGGTGTAGGTTAGTATAATGAGTTTTTGTTTCCCTTCTCGGGTGTTCCGAGAAGGGAAATTTTCGTAGTGGCGTGTATTCATGCGGCAATTTGTGTACGACAGGTATTCTTATGTTAAATGGGATTTCAAAATGTCCTGTCTTAGATAAATTTAGGTTTTATGGATTTTATGCTCTTTTTTATAAAATCAAAAACATTAGCTTGTTATTATATGCTCTGATTTAGCCATATTTGTTGTTTAATAACCAAAAAAAAACATTATTTTTTATTAACAACATTTGACTATATTATGAAAAGCTTGTATAATTTACCATATAATAATAAAGGAGAACGTTATTATGAGTGAAAAAGAAGGAAACTTAAGACTTTACAAAATTTTTGACGGTTTATCGAAGATTGCGGCAATAATAGTATTGCTGGCTTTTATCTTTCGAAACATTGTCGGTTTGGGTTGGTTAGACGGGGTGCTTGGCAACAACCTAGCTGAGGTTACAAAGTATGTTATTTACATTCTGAACTATGCCGGCTTAGCTTTAGCGATACTTGTAGCTCTCGAATTTGGCACAAAACACAACTTTATTGTCTTTTTGATTGTGTTGGTAATAATTGCATTAGTTGTCATTCCCATTTTCTTTACCAATTTGTGGTCAAAAATTGTGGAAATGGTCGGCACTATTGCATAAAAAAAATTTACTTAATCAAAAAAGGGCATTTCGCCCTTTTTTTCTGTCGTTTTTAAATGAAAATCCTCACGCAATACAAAAAGGCTGTCGGGACAGCCTTTTGAATACTTATTGATTTTGTTTGATACTGTTAGATTAAAAACCTATTTCGTCACGGCATTCCTTAAACGCATTTACGCATTTGTCAATGTCGGCGTGACTATGCGCTGCGGACATTTGCGTGCGTATGCGTGCCTTGTCTTTTGGCACAACGGGATAGAAAAAGCCCGTAACATAAATACCTTTTTTAAGCATTAAATCGGCGACCTTTTGGCTTAAAACGGCGTCGTAAAGCATAACGGGTATTATTGCATGGTCTTTGCCTATTAAGTCAAACTTATTTTCTTCCATTTTGGCACGGAAATATTTAGCATTGTCCATAACCTTGTCTCTTAAAGAGGTATCGCTTGAAATCATCTGCAACACCTTTAAAGTGGAAGCGCAAATTGCGGGAGCTACTGTATTTGAAAAAAGATAAGGACGGCTGCGCTGACGCAGCAAATCAATAATTTCCCTTCTGCCGCTGGTAAAGCCGCCGCTTGCTCCGCCAAGAGCCTTTCCGAAGGTACTTGTTGTTATATCAACTCTGCCGACTACTCCGCAATATTCGGCTGTTCCTCTGCCCGTTTTCCCCACAAAGCCTGTTGCATGGCTATCGTCAACTACAATCAAGGCATTGTATTTTTCGGCTAAATCGCAAATACCTTTTAGGTTAGCAATAATTCCGTCCATACTGAATACACCGTCGGTGACGATGACTTTTTGTTTTGCGCCGTCAATGTCTGCCTGTTTAAGCTGTTTTTCCAAATCCGCCATATCGTTATTAAGATAACGGTATTTTTTTGCCTTAGATAAACGTACGCCGTCTATAATGCTGGCGTGGTTAAGAGCGTCACTGATAATAGCGTCTTCAGCGGTGGTTATTGTCTCAAATAAACCGCCGTTAGCGTCAAAACAGCTGCTGTAAAGTATTGTGTCATCGGTGCTTAAAAACTTGCTTATTGCTTCTTCAAGCTCCTTATGAATTGTTTGTGTTCCGCAAATAAAGCGTACACTGCTCAAACCAAAACCGTATTTGTCATAACTGTTTTTAGCGGCTTCGATAATTTGTTTGTCGCTAGAAAGACCTAAGTAATTGTTTGCGCAAAAGTTTAATACCCCTCTAGCTTTTGTCGTATCTATTTTTGCGTTTTGAGGGGTGGTGATAATACGTTCCTCTTTCCATAGTCCGCTGTTTTTGATGTCGTCCAATATGGATTGAAAATACTTTTTGTCAATCATTATAACCTATATCTCCTTTTATTTTTACCTGTTTTGACTCTGTCGGACTGTAACGGCTATTTTACCCAGTTTAATATGATTTTGCCGCTCTTGCCGCTGTTCATTGCTTCAAAGCCTTTTTCAAAATCGTGGTAGTCATATTCTCCTGTTATTATAGCAGAAATATCTAAACCGCTTTTAAGCATTGCCGTCATTTTGTGCCATGTCTCAAATACTTCCCTTCCGTAAATGCCTTTTATGGTCAGCATACCAAATATGACTTTGTTCCAATCTATTTTGGTATTTGGTCCTTGCAGTCCGAGCATGGCAATTTTGCCGCCCATTATCATATTGTCCAGCATTTCGTTAAAAGCTATATTGCTGCCGCTCATTTCAAGTCCGATATCGAAACCTTCGAGCATGCCTATTTCCTTCTGAATGTCCTTAAGTCGCTTGTTTAACGTGTTTACGGCAACAACCGAAGGGCAAACCTTTTTTGCTAACTCAAGACGATAATCACTGATATCGGTCAGTACAACGTTTTTTGCGCCTACGTGACGGCAAATAGCCGCCGCCATAATGCCAATGGGACCTGCGCCGGTGATTAGAACGTCCTCACCCACCATGTTGTATTTTAAAGCGGTGTGTGCGGCATTGCCCAACGGGTCAAAAATAGCGTACATTTTTTTAGGAATGCTCTTGTCGCAAAGCCACAAATTGCTTGTAGGAACACTAGCGTATTGAGCAAAAATACCGTCACGGTTTACGCCTATGCCTTTGGTATTAGGGCATAAATGACGCCTGCCCGCTCTGCAGTTGCGGCATACTCCGCAAGTGACGTGACCTTCGGCGCTTACTATATCTCCTACTTTAAAAGCATTGTTAAATGCGCCTTTAATCTCGACAATCTCTCCGACAAATTCGTGTCCGATTGTCATACCCGGCTTTATTGTCTTTTGCGACCATTCGTCCCAGTTGTAGATATGTACGTCTGTGCCGCATATGGCGCTGTGATGAATTTTCACCAACGCTTCGCCGTCGCTGAGAATCGGTATGTCTTTTTGTACAAGCTCTAAACCTGCTTGCGCTGACGGTTTTATGATTGCATCCATTTTCATATGAATTACCTCTAAAAGTTTTTTATTAGTTAAATTGTTGCTCTGCTTTATTTGCTTAACCCTTTTGCCGCAAGAATGCCGCTTACAAACGCAAAGTAAAGATTGTAGCCGCCGCACAAAGCGTCTACATCTATTGCTTCGCCGCAAACACGTACTCCGTCGGGTAAGGATAAATCTTTGTCAAGATAATTTATGTCGACACCGCCGCAAGTGACCTGACTTAAGCTGTAATCGCTTGGAGTAGCAGCTCCCTTAAACCGCATATTTTTTGCGTAAAAAGCTAACTTGTCGGGATATATTACGTCGGTATTTTTTATAATATAATCTGCAACTTTGTTTGGTAAAAGTCCTACAAAAATCTCATTAGAGGCATAGCCTTGACTTATTCTGTCCGTTAAAATGCGCTCCAAATCTTTAAGCGTAAAATCAGGCAGGGTGTCAAGCAATAGAGTATAATCGTAAATTTTACCCATTACTCTGTCTCGGGCAATAAAACTGCTTAAGTTAAAAATACATATTCCGCTTAAACCAAAATCCCTGAATTGCACCTCGCCCTTTTGCGTGCAAAAAGCCTTATCGTTTTTTAACAGTGTTACGACGCAGCGCAGGCGTAAGCCGTTAAGCATTTTAGGAGGATTATCTACCTTTAAGGGCGTCAAAGAAGGACAAAATGATGTAAGATAACTAGAACTAACCAGACTATTCAGCATATTATCAGGCGCTTGAGAGTTGCCGCCTACGCTTATTATCACTCTGTCGCCGCTAAAAAGAGCGTCCTTTGTATAAACAGTGTATTTGTCCTTTTCTTTTATTATTTTTGTTGCTTTTTGAGAACAAATGACCTTTATTTTTAACCTATCCGCAGTTAAGCGCAAAGCGTCGACAACGCTGTTAGCCATATAAGTAATAGGGTATATGCGCCCTTCTTCATCAGGAAAGCTGCAAAAAAGTCCTATGCTCGTTAAAAAATCTTTAAATTGGTCAAAAGTGACGCTATTAAAGATGCTGTCAACAAAATCGGGATGATTAAAGAAGCTTTTATCTATAT